>CAZIBA010000037.1:0-9860 GCA_964536795.1 uncultured Planctomycetota bacterium
CCCCGTGTAGGTGTTCCGCAGGATAGGGAGCAACGCGTACAGCACCAGGGCAACCAGGGCCGGAAACGTTCCGATGGTGGGAATGTCGAAGAGGGCGTCAAAAAGGACCAGCACAACCATGATAAGGGCCAGCAGCGCGAGGCTCGGTACCGTTTGAATCATGCCGGCCGCGCCCATAACCGCCGAGCTCAGCGCGGGCCAGCGGGTGCGGGTGAGATAGATGCCCAGAGGTAACGCAATCGCAGTGGCAATGACCACGGCCAAGAAGGTCAGGTAGACGTGCTCGTAGGTCCGGGTGAGCATTTCCGGGCCATGCTTTTGCAGGAATGCAACGAGCAGGTTCATGCCACCTCCCCTGTCTCACCGAGCACCTGGGTGATGATCTGAAGCAGGCGCTTTTTGGCCAAGCTGCCGAGCAAGCGGCCCCGGTCGTAGATGGGGAGGACGGCACGTCCAGTCTTCTTGAACATATCGAGGGCCTCGATGAGCGAGTCCCTGACGCGAAGGCGTGTCTCTGGGACCTCGGCCGGCGCCTCGGAGCCGGCCGGTCCTTCGAGGGGGACCGTTTTCAGAGTTTGAGTCAGGAGTGACAGTTGAAAGCGGTGTTGCCCCAGGAACTGGTCCACGAACTGGTTGGCGGGGTTTTCCACCAACTCGGCCGGTGTTGAGAGCTGTTGGAGGACACCGGCATCCAGCAGGGCGATGCGGTCGCCCATCTTGACCGCCTCGAAGACGTCGTGGGTGACAAAAACGATGGTCTTTTGGATTTCGGACACCAAGTCCTGGAACTCGCTCTGAAGCTGGTCCCGGGTGATGGGGTCAAGGGCCCCGAAGGGCTCGTCCATCAGGACGATGGGAGGATCGGCAGCCAGGGCGCGAGCGACGCCGACACGCTGTCGCTGCCCGCCACTGAGCTGCGAGGGAAAGCGGTCCCGGAACTCCTGAGACTCCAGGCCCATCATTGCTAACAGCGTATCGACCCGGTCGCCGGTTTTTTCTTTCCCCCACTCCAGGAGTCTGGGAACAACGGCGATGTTCTCCCCTACGGTCATGTGGGGAAAGAGGCCAATGTGCTGAATGGCGTAGCCGATGGACCGGCGGAGCTCGATGGGGTCCCGTTTCATCACGTCCACACCGTCGACCAGGATGCGTCCGGAGGTAGGGTCAATGAGGCGGTTGACCATTTTCATAGTGGTGGTCTTGCCGCTGCCACTGGTCCCCAGCAGCACCAGGGTCTCTCCCTCAGCCACCTCCATGGAAAGGTCACGGACGGCTTCGACGTCGCCGGGGTAGGTCTTGCAGACGCTCTCAAAAGTGATCATGCTGCTTCCGTCCGTTCTTCTGCTCAGGTCTGAGGCTCAGCCCTTGCGGATCTCGAAGATGCCGACCAGTCCGTGGCCTCTTCCTTTGCCCTCCTGGAGCTCGACCTCCAGACTCCTCAAACTGTAGCCCAACTGAGGCTCGATAATGTTGGCTCTGGGGTCACCCATCCGCATCCAGGCTACCGTGTCGATCACCCGGTCCAGAGCCATCAGTGCAATCTGGAGCGCGGGGGAGAACGAAGCCCAGTTCTTCATGCGGACCAGGCTGACCCGGCGTTCGAGTCGCCTCTGGCAGTAGTCAACCAAAGTATTCCAGCAAAACTGAAGCTTGCCGAAGTACCCGTTGAGCTCGTCGTGCTTGGGGTCAGGGACCAGCTCCACTTTGAGCCGCTCCAGGTCGGTGCGCAGGTTCGCTTCGTGAAGGCGGTTTACTGCGGCCCGCGTCGGCCGGATCCAGTCGTTGTATTCAGCCGTATCCACGTGCCGGCCGACAAAGATGGAACAGTCGTACAGGTCGAGGACGTTAAACTTCACCCCCAGCTTCCGACCAACCCCTGCCGCCAAAGCCTGGATTTCATCAGCCAGCCAGAGCCTCATTGGAAAGTGGTCGACGTCCTCCGGGGGCGTGTCCTCAGGGGTCAGCCAGCTCATGGAATAGTCCTGCATCTTCTCTGGCGGCTTATCCCAGTAGCAGGGCCACTCGATGGAGTGGCGACCCAACCAGTCGCCAACGACGATGGCTCGACCCTTCACGTGCCCTACGATCTCCATGAAGAGTCGTTCCATCGCCTCGTCGTCGATGTGCGAGAGTGAGCCGTACGAACAGAAGTACAGGTCGAAAGGCTCCTCATCGGCGAGCGGGAACCCTTCGGAGAAATCTCCCACACGGAAGACCACGTTGGGCTCGTCTTCGTAAGCGAGATTCCCCTGTGTGACCATGGCCTCGCAGAGGTCACAGCCCACGTACATTTCCACCAGTTCGGGTGGCAGCACCCGCACCTGATGCAGTTTCAGATCCGACTCGTCACGGACGATAGAGGTCAGCAGCTCATAGCCCTGGCCAGTGCCCGCCCCGAGGTCGGCGATGCGCACCCGCTCGCCAGCGCGTTTTTTCCAGTTGACCAGCCGCTGCAGATGAGGACGTAACTTGACGTTGCGAATCTGATCCTCCCAGTAGGTGCGTACGTTATCGTGCTTGCCATGGAGGCCACCGACATAACGGTCGTAATGACCCTTTTCGACCGCATCGGAGTATGTCTGCTCGCCTGTGACCTGCGTAGTCATGCCACCTGCTCTCTTTCGTCCGCTGGCACAGGATCGCCCCTTCGACTCATCTCTTTCAGGGAGATAAGGTCTTTTCTTCAGCTCCCTGCCCGCGCGGAACGTCATACGGAGCTGCCGGGGGCCTTCACTCTTTAACGACCAACTCGCCCAGCGAAGCGCTCGTCACCTCGTCCGGGCTCAGCAAGCATCTCCCCTTGAGCAGATCCTTGAAGAACCCGCGAGACACCTCGTACGTTGAGATGAAGCCGTCCATCAATCGAAACACGAAGCTCACGACCTTGCCGACAGGCTCCCCTCGCGGGCCAACCACCTGAGCTCCGATCAGCCCGCCTTGCTGGGCAAACACCAGGAGCCCGCCTCCGTGGGTCAGCGGCCGAAGGCTCGCTTCACCCGTGATGGTGACGCCCCTCTGGTCGACTGCTTGCACGTCGGCTGGGCAGACTTCCCATCTCGGTCTTTTCTCGTCAGAGACGAGCAGCGAGACGACCCGCTGGGTGCCGAAGTCCACCTTTGCGCCTCGAACACTCCTTGAAGCCGGAGAAGGCGCACCCGAAGTCAGGACCGGCTTGTTAAGGATGGCGGCGTAATTGACCTCACGGGATGCTTCGCCACGCCCTTCCCTCGCTGCGCTCGCTTTCAGACTGTTCTGCATTGTTCCCACACTTTCCGCATCATTCGCTCGGCTCCATTGTTCGCTCGATGGGTAGCGAACGACACTTTCGCGCTATGCCCTGCCGATGGACTTCAGGTATTTCTTCGTCTTTCGCAGTCCCAATGCAGAGGCCTTGGCGCTCACGCTCGAAACGCTTCGTCCGAGCCGCCATGCGACCTCGCGGGTGCTCATGCTGCGGAAGGTCTTCTTCAGGAGCTTGACCTCATCCTTTGACCAACGACCGCTCACGCTGCTGCTCTTGCGCCTTGCCATCACAAAACTCCTCCAAAAGAACCTTGAACCCTCACCAGAACAAGGGCGTCTTGAAAACGGGCACTCGAATCTTCGGGAATGCTTCCAATATCTGCTTACGCGCATCTGCCGGCAGGCGGCTTTCGTGCCTGCTCTGGCGCATCTCTTGGACGAACGCCCTGGCTCGGGCGAGAGCGGTTTGATCGGGGTCGAACTCCTCGCGCTTCTGTCGATTCGCCAGTCGGGGTACGAAGAACTCCTCACGCATGTATTCCACCGTGTGCTCCTCAGCCAAGTAGTCCTGGCCCGGGCCTTTCCTAATGAGGAGCTCGGTGGCCAGCGTGTCGTCGGTCACTTCGATGCCTCGAAGCACGCGCTGGCACATCCCTAAGATCTCGTTATCCATGACGAGTTTCTCGTATGACACCGTGAGGTCGAACTCCATGAGGCCGGCCGCGTCGTGGATGTAGTTGGCTCCCGACATGGCCACCAACAGGTTTGACATGGCACTCTCGTAGGCGGCCTGGATGTCAACGGTCTTGGCATCGGAGGTGCCGGCCGTCGAGTACAGTGGAATCTCAAAGTGCTGAGCCATCTGGGCCACGGCCGCGTTGATGATGGCTCGCTCGATAGGTCCGCCGAGGTTGCCCATTGTGCGGAGGTCGCTAATGGAGCCCACGCTGCCACAGATGCCCGGAGCGCCTTTGTTGACGCATTGGACCAAGGTGATGCCGGCCAGGGTCTCGGCCACGTGCGTGAGCACGCTCCCGGCCAGGGTCACGGGCGCGGTCGTTCCGCACATCGGCTCTGAGGGCACGACCACAGGCAGACCTTCCTTGGCCAGGTAGCAGGTCATCTCTCCGTAGTCCCGGTCAACCTTAAACGGGCTGATGATAAGCGTGATGAAGGACACAAAAGGCCTGCGGCGAAGCTCCTCAGCGCCGCCAGCAACAATCTGGGCCATCTGCACCACCTTCTTGCAGCCTGCCAGCGAGTAGATGCCCCCCATGACGTGCTTGGTGGTGTTGTCGAAGGAGTGGAAGAAGCGATTGACGTCAATGTCATCCCTCTCCTCTATCTCGTTGGGGAAAACATTGATAGTGAAGACGTGGATGTTCTCCAGGACGTCCACCAGGCGAGCGTTGAGAATGACGTCCTCGGTGGTGGACGGTCGGCGCTCACCGGTTTCACGGTCGAGCACGAAGATGGCTGTCCCCCCGGTACCGTAGTGGACGCGGTTCTTCTCCAGCACCGCGTCGCACTGCCCGTCGCGCGAATAGAGGGTAATGGAAGAGGGATTTGAGGCGATGGCGTCCTCCACCAGGCTCCGGGGCAGGCCCACGGTCCGGGTCTCAGCGTCCACCTCGGCCCCGGCTGTCTTGAAGGCGTCAAAGGCCGTCGGTGAGTAGACGGCCAGGCCTGACTTGGCCAAGACCTCCAAAGCGGCGTCGGCGATCTGACGCACGTCCCCCTCTGTTAAGGGCGTATACAGTGACGCCGGGAGTCCCGGCTGTTCGTGTTTCAGAGTGCTCAA
Organism: uncultured Planctomycetota bacterium; assembly: GCA_964536795.1. GTDB lineage: Bacteria > Planctomycetota > DG-23 > CBDVDV01 > CBDVDV01 > CAZIBA01. The sequence goes on from CAZIBA010000037.1 coordinate 5,045, forward strand.
TGCAAGTCTCCTTTGCGTGGGTTGCCCGTCAGCGTCCGCGCCCGCACCAACGCGTCGACGCCGCCGGTCTCGAACAGTGAAGCGGCCTCATCGGCAGGACACCGCCGCGCACCCAGGCGCTGCCAGAGGGGCACGAGGAACTGCTGCTCGCCCAGGCCCCGCGAACGCAGGCCCCGTTCAGCCAGAGCCAGCATCTCGTCAGCCATCCCGTTGAGTTCGAGCTCGCCCACGCGTCCTTCGAGCGCGGAGGAGCACGCCGCCTCTCTCGCCGCGCGAAGGTCCTCCCAGTCGTAGGAGGCGAGTGCTTCTCTGGCTTCGGGAAGCGAAGTAATGAGGCCCAGCGTCAGCGCCGGGACGCAGAGAAGATCCTCCGGTGGCTGCTGGTCATTGACTCGGTTTTCAACGGTGTAGTGGCCTGACAGACGTGCGTTCCACCAGTAGCAGGTGTTGTGCAGGTCGATATCGCCCTTTTCTGGCACAACAGAGACTTCTCGGCCCTCCGGGTCCAGGCCTACGGCCCGTCCGCTCTTGTAGTAGTCAGCGAAGGTCTCATACTGCGTCAGCACGAGTGGCTTTCCTGCGCGTTTGACGTAGACCGGGCGGAAGGACGCGATGATGTCCACGTAATCCTTGAGGTCGCCGAAGGGCCTAGTCGGCACGCCGACGCGGTCCTTCTCGGGCATCCACCAGTCCCAGAACTTCTCGGCCACGCACTTGTAATCCGGGTCGGGACGGCCTCGCCAGATGTTGGAGTTTGCGGTGAGTGCAATCTGCGCACCGGCGAACCCGTTGAGGACGTTGACCGCATCTATAGCATCCTCTTCAGACACACTCACGTGGACGTGAGTGGCCGCGTTGATGGTGAAGAGATGCACGTCGTCGCCGTCCTCGGCGGCGATGTACCGGTTCGAAGGGAAGAAGGTATCCCAGACGCTGGTTCTTCCTTGCTTCATCAGCAGCCGCTGGCTCGGCGGGGTAACCGGCTGGATGCCGAAACCAAGGAAGTGCACGTGGTGAGACTCAGCAAACGGACGAAGCTCCCGGCGCAGGCCATCGATAGCAACCTGCAAATCAAACAGATTGCCGACGTGAGCAAGCGGAAACTCGACTTTGCAATAGCCTGTCTCGCACGAAGCAATGGTGTCGTTCTGCTCGCCGGGCCTCCTGGCTCCAACGACCTTGCCGGTGACCGTGTCGGTGACGGGCTTCCAACCCCATTGGCAGAGGTACTGCCAGAGCGCGGAGACTGCCTCCAACGGCGCTGCACTCCCTTCGCCTGTCACCAAAGGGAACTTGAGCTCCGCCCCGATACGTCGCTCAGAGCCGTCCCGCGCAGCGACCGCTCCTCTGAATCCATCCAGAAAGTGTTCGTATAGCAGCTTCATTGCGTCGGCTCAACTCGAGCGCTCTGGCTCAGGGCCCCAGGATCACCCATGACCTGACCGTCACCCCAGATGACGAACTTGCAGCTTGTCAGTTCCTCCAGCCCCATAGGCCCGCGAGCGTGCAGCTTGTCCGTCGAAATCCCGATCTCGGCGCCCAGACCTAAGGAGGCACCGTCACAGAACATGGTGGAGGCGTTCACCAGCACCACTGCGGAGTCGACCTCGCGGAGGAAGCGCTGGGCATGCGAGTAGTTCTCGGTGACGATCACATCCGTGTGCCCGGAGCCATACTTGGCGATGTGGGCCATAGCGGCCTCCAGACCCTCAACGACTCGAACGGAGTAGATCGTGTCCAAGTACTCCGCAGACCAGTCCTCTTCCGTGGCGGGTGTAACCCCCGGAACGTCCTCGCAGACAATTGGACAGCCCCTCACCTCGATCCCATTGTCCGTCAGCGCCGAAACAAGCAAGGGTAGCCACCCCTGCATGGAAGCGTCCACCAGCACCGTCTCGGCGGCGTTGCAGACCGCCGGCATCAAAAGCTTCGAGTCCAGGATGATACGCAGGGCCTTGCCGGTGTCCGCCTGCGCGCCGACATAGACATGACAAACGCCAGCCATGTGCTTGATGACGGGGATGCGGGAGCGTTCGGTGACCGCCCGGATGAGCTCCCTGCCACCGCGGGGAATGACCAGGTCGATCTCACCGCTCCGCTCGAGCAGTTGGTCCACCTCTTCGTGGGACAGGGAGACGACCTGAATGCAGGCCCTGGGCAAGCCAGCTGCTTCAAGGGCCCCGCCCCACAAGTGCCCGAGCAAGGAGTTGCAGTTTGCAGCCTCGGAACCCCCCTTGCAGATGATGGCATTGCCCGATTTGAGCGCGAAGGCCCCAGCGTTGACCGTTACGTGCGGCCGGGCTTCGTAGATCATCAGGATGACCCCCAAGGGCACGCGCATCCGCCCCACCATGAGTCCAAGGGGTGTTCTGCTCACCTGGGTAATCTGTCCGACCGGATCGGGCAGGCTCGCAATCGTCCGGAGGGCGGCAGCCCGGCTTCGCACCTTCTCGGCATCGAAAACCAGACGGTTGAGCAGCCACCCGCCAGCACCGTTGGCTCGGGCCGCCTGGAGGTCGCGCTGGTTGGCCCCGACCAGATCATCGCAACGCTTTTCCACCAGGCGCGCCATCTCGACCAGCGCTCTGTTCTTGGTGGGCGTGTCGGCGCGGGCGATGACCTTCCATGCCTCTCGCGCCGGTAGGACAAAGTCCTCAGTGCTTTGCCGCTTGTGTAGTTGTGCAGCGCTCTTAGGCATAGGTCCCACGAAGTCGCTCTAATCCCTGACTCTGCGGTCCTACCCAGCGCTCCGCAGAGCCCCTGTTTCGCAGGCGGCGCAGGAACTCGCCTCACTCGTCCTGGCATCGCCGGGCGCTGAGCAGGCGTTCCAGTGCCGCCATGACCTGCTCCCGCGAGCGGTCCAGTACCTGAGTCCCTGGCTGAGCCCGCAGTGCCTCCTCATCGCTTCCGTCGCCGGCCCGGCCGACCACCACCACGGGAACGTGTTCATCGATGTCGCGGACGTTGAGGACGAACTCCAGGGCGTCAACGTCCGTTGAGTCTCGGTCGAGCAGGACGGCAGCAAACCGCTCGGAGCGCAGCTTGCTCAGTGCCGACGACATGGAATCACGCACTAAGGGCGCGAGACCCAGGTCAAACAGCGCGTCCACGAGCGTCCGCTCCGTCATTGACCCGAGAACGAGAAGCGCCGTTGCTTCCATTCGGTTCGCTCAAGACACAAGTGAAGAAAGGCTGCAAAGTACGCTCTTTCGTAGCTGCTCTTCAGTAGTGCAAGCGCTATGCCAGCTCAGGGCGTAGCGTCATAAGGGCCACTGTGACAGGAACTTACGGGGTGAAGCCGTCGGGGATGCCTGAAGAGACGTTGTCTGGGACGGACCTGGCAGCAGGGAAAGTGTGAAGATTCGGTACACATTGCCCGGTATCGCTGCCATTCCGTGAAAGATCAGTACAGACAGGGCATCGGGAGCCTCGGCTTTGAACGTGCAACCAGCCCCACGAACACGCACACGACGGACGGCGGCCTGGGGCACTTCTTTGGTGGGCGAGAGAGGATGGAGGTCGGGGCGCTACTGGATTCCGTGCTTTCGCAGCTTGTTGTAGAGGGCGCGTCTGCTGATGCCGAGCAGCTCAGCGGCCCGTGTACGGTTGTTGTCAGCCGCCGCCAGTGCCCGCACGACCATCTCGCGCTCGACTTCGTCCAACGGCGTGCCCAGTTCGAAGGTCACCTTGCGCCGTGGCGGCCGAGCGGCCCGGAATCGCTGCGGCAGGTGTTCAGGACGGAGGACTTCATCCCTGCATACCAGGACCGCTCGCTGGATGACGTTCTTCAACTCACGAACGTTCCCTGGCCAGTCGTACGCTTCCAGCAGGCTCACGCACTCAGGTGAAACCCCGGAGATATTCTTCTCGAACGAGTGGTTGTAGCGGTGCAGAAACTTCTCGAACAGCAGCGGGATGTCCCCGTGGCGCTGCCTCAAAGGGGGCAACACAATCCGGAAAACGTCGAGCCGGTAGTAGAGATCTTCACGGAACGTCCCCTTGTCCACAGCTTCAGCCAGGTTCTGGTTGGAGGCCGTGACCAGCCTAACGTTCGTGGATAGTGTCCGTCGACCCCCCAGCCGTTGGAACTTCTTCTGCTCGATTACCCGCAACAACCCAACCTGGACCTTCTCGTCAACACTACCGATCTCGTCCAGAAAGACCGTGCCGTCCCGGGCCTGCTCAAACCTACCCTTACGCCGGGAAGTGGCACCCGTGAAGGCCCCCTTCTCATGTCCGAAGAGCTCACTGGCAACGAGCTCAGCAGGCAGGGCGGCCAGATGGACCGTGACAAAAGGGCCCCCCTTGCGGTCACTGAGCTGATGAATGGCCTTTGCTGCCAAGTCTTTTCCTGTCCCAGTTTCACCTAAGAGCAGAACCGGTATGTCGGTGACCGCCGCCAGGCGGATTTGCCGATAGACGTCCTGCATGGGCCCGGATCGACCGACCATCTCCTCGAGCTGGCCCACGTCCTTTGCGTCTTCGCGATGGGGAGCCCCGCCCTCGGTCTTGGCCTTTTCGAGAGCTGTCCTGATCAATGGTCGCAGCTCTTCATCGCTAAGAGGCAGTTTCGCATACTGGTAAGCCCCGGCCTTTAAAGCCGACATGGCAATCTTGATGTCCCGCTGCTCAACCAGGAAGAGCACCTGTGTCGCCGGGCTCCTGGCTGCGATCACCTCAAGCAGCTCCACGTCGTCCACCTCGCCAGCCCTGAAGGCGCCGCCGGTGATAAGCACCACGTCGTACACTTCGGATTCGAAGTGCTCTACCACTCGGTCAATGCTGGGATCCGAGGAGACTTCGACACGGTTGCGGG
>CAZIBA010000038.1:0-9847 GCA_964536795.1 uncultured Planctomycetota bacterium
GACCGTCTCAAGGAGACACTCCGCCAGGTGGTGGACGAGTACGGCGAGATCGAGCAGGACCGCTCCGAGCCCAAGCCCCTCATCGGTATCGTGGGTGAAATCTACGTGCGCAGCCACGAGTTCAGCAACAACGACCTCATCCGTCAGATGGAGTCACTGGGGGCGGAGTGCGAGCTGGCCTCCTTCCGGGAGTGGATGTACTACATAAACTGGACCCGGGAGCGGGACATGCGCATCGACCGCGACATCCGGGGCTACCTCCTCAACCTGTTCAAAGACAAGCTCCAGAGGTGGCTGGAACGACGGGTCGCCCGCAGGCTTCTGGGCCTCCAGCAGGAGGGAAAGCGCGACGGACGACGCGTGGTGCTGCTGGAACATCCGATTCAACGTACCATAGACTACGGCAACCTCTATCTGGACGACACCTTCGAGGGCGAGGCCATCCTCTCCGTGGGCAAGGCCGTGGAGTTCTTCCACCAGAACGCGGCCGGCATCGTCAACGTGATGCCCTTCACCTGCATGCCCGGCACCATCGTGAGCGGCATCCTCAAGCGCATGCGCAGGGACCACGACCAGATCCCCGTCCTTTCCGTCGCCTACGACGGTCAGCGGGAAGCCTCCGTGCTGGCCCGTCTGGAAGCCTTCGTCCACCAGTGCCGCCAGTACGACCGCAGGAGGCATGGGACTCCAGTCGCCACCGTCACACACTGAAGCCCAGGGGACGGCCTCGTCCATGCGGACGGGAGGTGCCCGCAACGAGCAAGTCTACCCGCTGTGGTGAGCGTCGGGGTCGGCGGCGCACAGAGCACGCCTCAGAAGAGGCCTGGCGGCTACGCGTGTCGTGGGGGAATGACCGTGAAAACACTTCGCTACGGGCTGATTGGTTGTGGGATGATGGGCAAGGGGCACATCGGCTGCCTCCAGGTCCTTGAGGGGGTCGAGTTGGTGGCCCTGGCCGACAGCTACCAGCCCAGTCTGACCTCGGCCCTGGAGAAACTGGGGCGCGAAGTCCCCACCTACCCGAGCCACACCGAGATGCTGGAGAAGGAAAAGCTCGACGCCTGCATAGTGGCCACGCCCAACCACACCCACGCGGCGCTCGTCTGCGACGTGCTGGCCTCGGGCCGCCACGTGCTCAGCGAGAAGCCTATGGCCACCACCATCCCGGACTGCAACCGGATCGTCGAGGCCGTGCGCGAGAGCGGCTGCCTCTACCAGATCGGTTTGGAGTTGCGCTACGAGCCCTACCACCAGCGCACCAGGGAGCTGATAACCGTCGGCCGGATCGGACGGGTCCGGCAGCTCTGGGTGAAGGAGTTCCGCGGGCCCTGGATGCGCAAGGTCGAAGACTGGATCACCCAGAAGGCCAGAAGCGGGGGCGCCCTTCTGGAGAAGGACTGCCACCACTTCGACCTCTTCAACTGGTTCACCGAAGCCACGCCGGTGAAGGTGGCTGGTTTCGGCACGGTAGACCTGGTCTACGGGCTGGACACCTTTTCCATCGAACCGGACGTCCTGGACAACGCCCAGGTCGTGGTGCGGTACGACACGGGCGCCGTCGCCACCCTGATGCTCAACATGTACTGCCCCTACTACCTCGACGCGCTGGAGCTGGGTGTCGTCGGCACCGATGGCTACCTGCAGACCAGTGCCTCGAAGAAGTCCATCGTCCTTGCGCGTCGCCAGACCGGTGAGCGGACGACCGTCGAGTGCCAGACGCCCGAGGCCGTCCGTCGCCAGAGTCACGGCGGCGCCGTCTACTACGAGCACGTGGCCTTCGCCGAGTCGCTGCGAAGTGGCAGCAAGCCTCTGGCCGACGAGCTGGCCGGGTGGTGGAGCACGGTGGTGGGGCTGGCCGCTGAAACGGCCGTGGCCGAGCAGCGGGTGGTGGAGATCGCCGAGTTCGGGGCGCCGCCCCTACCCTCGGAACGAGGGGCTTAGGCAAGGGGTCTGGGCCCCTTGTCTTCTGGAGGTCCCCTATGCGCTTCGGCTACGACTACCACATTCACACCCACCACCTGAACTGTGCGGATGAGACCATGCAGGTGGAGGCCATCGTCCGTCGGGCCGAGGAGCTGGGCCTGACTTCCATCGCCATCACCGACCACCTCAACCGCCCCGAGCAGCTCACCCTCCACCAGAAGATCCGTGAGGAGCTGCAGGCGCTCAAGCCCAATATCGAGGTCTACTTCGGCGTGGAGCTGAACTTCTACAAGACCACGGGCAAGTTCCCCTACACGGTCGAGGCCCGGGACTGGCTGGGCTTCGAGTTTGCCATCGGCGGCGTCCACAGCAGCTACGTGGCCGAAGACGACCGGGCCACCATCATCGCCCTGCAGCACGCCCACCACCTGCTTACCTGCGCGGAGCCGCTGGTGGACGTGCTGGTCCACCCCTGGTGGTTCAGTTGGCACGAGTTCCAGAACAAGGGCCTCCGCTGGTTTGAGGATATGAGCGACGTCCCCGAAGCCCTGCACCGGGAGCTGGCTCGAACGGCCCGGGAGACCGGGACGGCCATCGAGCTCAACGCCGCTGCCATCTTCCTCAACCCCCACTACAGCGACGGTTTCAAAGAGGACTACGGCCGGTACGTGAGGCTCCTGGCCGAGGAGGGGGTGAAGTTCGCCATCGCCTCCGACGCCCACACGCTCAAGACGTTGGGGGCCACCCGGGCGGTGGAGGAGCTGCTGGAGGAGCTGGATATCGGCCAGGAGCAGGTCTGGCGGCCCGCCCGTCCGCCAGGCGTTGCCGGAGGACAGGCCGGGAGCCGAAAGCCCAGCCGGGAGGGGCCCTGACGGAGGGGCACCCGCAGTGTGGTCAAGGGCGGGAGTTTGCCCAGTGGTGGTGGAGGGAGCTACCTCGTGCTGAAGAAAGAACTGGGGCTTCTGCAGGTCTTCAGCATCGCCGCCGGGGCGATGATCAGCTCGGGGCTTTTCGTCCTGCCCGGAATCGCCTTTGCCAAGGCCGGGCCGGCCATCCTGCTGTCCTACGCCCTGGCCGGGTTGTTCATGATACCCACCATGCTCTCCAAGGCGGAGCTGGCCACGGCCATGCCCAAGTCGGGCGGGAGCTACTTCTTCATCGAGCGCAGCCTGGGCCCCCTGGCCGGGACGCTGGCCGGCCTGGGGGCCTGGCTGTCCATCACCCTCAAGGCCACCTTCGCCCTGGTGGGCATCGGCGCCCTGGGGACCCTGCTCGTGCCCGCGGCCGGTGAATGGACCGTGAAGCTCATCGCCATGTCGGCCTGTGCGTGCTTTGTCGCGGTGAACGTCCTCAGCGTCAAGGGTACGGGTCGGCTGCAGGTCGGTCTGGTGCTTGGACTGCTCGTCATCATGGCCCTCTACGTGGCCGCGGGGTTCGGGTCCGCACAGCTCGTCAGGTATCACCCGTTCGTGCCTTCGGGTGTCCAGTCGGTCTTCGCCGTCGCCGGGCTGGTGTTCGTGTCCTTCGGCGGGCTCACCAAGGTGGTGGACGTCTCCGGGGAAGTGCGTCGTCCCCAACGGGACCTCCCCTTGGGGATGTTCCTGGCCTTTGCCGTCGTGATGACGTTGTACTTGCTGGTGGTCTTCGTCACCGTGGCCACGGTGGACGCTCAGGAGTTGTCCGGTTCCCTGGTACCCCTCACGCTGGGTGCCCGACGCACCATGGGCACCCTGGGGGCCGTGCTCATAAGCGTGGGGGCCCTTCTGGCCTTCGCCACCACGGCCAACGCGGGCATTCTCTCCGCCTCGCGCACTCCGATGGCCATGAGCCACGATGGCCTGCTGCCGACGCTCTTCTCCCGGACCGGCAAACGGCGGGATACCCCCCACGTATCCATCGCCATCACCGCGGCCGCTTCCATCCTGGTCATCGCTCTGCTCTCCGTCGAGGACCTGGTCAAGACCGCGTCTACCGTGATGATCCTCATGTTCATTCTGATGAACGTCTCGGTCGTCATCATGCGTCAGACCGGCTTTCAGAGCTACCGTCCCAGCTTCCGAGCGCCCCTCTACCCCTGGTTGCAGTTGGCGGCCGTCGTCGTCTACGGTTTCCTGATCTTAGAGATGGGCAGGGTACCCTTGCTGTTCACCGGGGCCTTCGTGCTGCTGGCCTGCTTGTGGTACATCGGCTACGTGCGCCGACGTATCGAGCGGGAGTCCGCCTTCGTCTACCTGGTCAAGAGGATCACCTCCAAACCCATCCAACGGGCCGGCCTGGAGGAGGAGCTCCGGAACATCTCCCTGGAGAGGGACGTGGTCGCCCTGGACCGTTTTGACCGTCTGGTCCGGGACTGCGTCATCCTCGACGTCGACGAGTCGATACCGGCCAGGGAGTTCTTCCGGCGGGTCTCCGCGGCCCTGGCGCCGCGACTGAACGTGAACGAGGACCACCTGTACGAGCTCTTCCTCGACCGGGAGCAGCAGTCCAGCACCGTGGTCGAGCCCGGGCTGGCCATCCCTCACGTCATCGTCGAGGGTCAGCAACTGTTCGACCTCCTGCTCGTCCGCTGCCTGGCGGGCGTGGTCTTCTCCGAACTCAACAAACCCGTCACCACGGCCTTCGTCCTGGTGGGGTCGCTGGACGAACGGAACTACCACCTTCGCGCATTGATGACCGTCGCTCACATCGTCCGCGAGCCTGGCTTCGAGGAGCGCTGGCACCAGGCCCAGGGCGCCGAGCAGTTGAGGGACGTGGTCCTGCTCTCCAGCCGGAAGCGGGAAGAACCCCGGTAGGCTTGCCCGGCCCGGGCCGCGAGGCAATCAGTTGTGCCACGGCCGGTCTTGTCCGGCGGTGCGGTGGGGGCCGAGTTCCGGGTGGGACAAGACCCGCCGGGGCACATTTGCCTACAGGCAAGTTGACCGGGGCGGGTTCTCCCGGCATACTGCAGAGGTGCACCGTAGAGGCAACGGCCGACCGGGCCTGCTCGAGGCCGGGGCTGACCGCAGCGGTCCGCGACCGAGGAGGAAGCGTGTGATGACGGTTCGCAAGGTGGTGATACCCGTGGCCGGGGTGGGGACCAGGCTGCTCCCGGTGACCAAGAGCCAGCCCAAGGAGATGCTCCCGGTCGGGCGAAAGCCCGTGGTCCAGTACGTGGTGGAAGAGGCCGAAGCCGCCGGTCTCAAGCAGATACTATTCATCACCGGCCGCAAGAAGACCTCCATCGAGGACCACTTCGACCGGGACGTGGAGCTGGTCCGCAAACTGGCCTCGGGCGGTCGCAGCGAGCTGTCCGAGGAGCTGGCCTACGAGGACATGGACGTGGGCTTCTTCTACGTCCGCCAGTCCACCGAGGCCGGTCAGGCCGACGCCATCCGTCGGGCCCGCGACTTCGTCGGCGACGAGCACTTCGTGGTGGCCCACGGCGACACCATCATCGAAAGCCGGGCCCCCGAACCCCTGCTGGCCCGCATGATCCGCATCCACCAGGAGACCGAAGCCGCGGCTACCGTAGCCGTGGAGGAGGTGGCCGAGGAGGAAATCCACCGCTACGGCATCGTCAAGCCCACCCCCGATGCCGACCAGGGGGCTCCCTGGTTCGCCATCGAGGACCTGGTGGAGAAGCCGACAGCGGCCGAGGCCCCCAGCCGATGGGCGGTGGCCTCCCGCTACCTTTTGGCCCCGGGCATCTTTGAGGTCATCGACCGCACCGTGCCCGCAGCCGACGGCGAGCTCTACCTCACCGACAGCTTGCGGCTGCTCCTTCGCCAGGGGGGTAAGGTGGTCTGTGTGAAGCTGGCCCCCCAGGAGCGGCGGTACGACATCGGCAACTTCGAAAGCTACTTCCGGGCCTTCGTCGACTTCGCCCTGGCCGACGAGAAGTACGGCTACACCCTGCGTCAGTACCTCTACCGGAAGTTGGAGGAGCTGCTGCGGTGACGGCCGTTCGACAGGCTGACGGCCCTGAGCCGAGTCGGAGGGTGACTGCCTCAGCCTCCGGCCGGGCCGGTGTCCTGGGCAACCCCACCGACGGCTACGGCGGCTCGGTCATCTCCTGCTCCGTCCCCCAGCGGGCCACCGTCACCCTGGTCAGTTCCGAGGTGCTCCGGGCCACCGTGGAGGTCCGGCCCCCCTCGGCCGACCCTGAGGCGTCGGCCTCCTGCCGTCAGAGGTCGGCTGAGTTCCACCGACCGGCCGACCTCCAACTGCAGGGCGACGAGTTGGACGTGGTGCGGGCCGTGGCCCGCTTCCTAAGTCCGGGTCGGCTCCGGGCCGAGGTGCACATCAGCACCGAGGTCCCCGTGCAGTGCGGCCTGGCCGGCTCCACGGCCATCTTGAGCAGTCTGCTGGCCGGGGCCCGTCGCCTGCTGGGCGACGACCCCCAGGCCGACCACCCCCAGTACCGCTACCTCCTGGCCGAGATGGTGAGGACGGTGGAACTCAACTTCCTCGAGGTCCAGTGTGGCTACCAGGACCAGTACATGACCGTCTTCGGCGGACTCAACTACATGGACTTCCGGGGCAAGGAGCTCTACCGGACCACCGACCGGGAGCTCTTCGCCTCCGTCGAGCCTCTGGGCCACCTGCTCGAAAAGCTCCCCTTCGTGGTGGTGTCCACGGGTCTGAGTCGGGTGTCGGGTCACATCCTCAAACCCGTGCGCGACCGCTGGCTGGAGGGCGACCCGGTGGTACGGCGGGGCTACCGCCAGGTGGCCGAACTCGCCCGTCTGGGCAAGCGTTCGCTCCTGGCCCAGGACTGGCGGACCTTCGCCCGACTGATGGACGAGAACCATTCCGTCCAGCAGCAGGCGGGGGCTTCGGGCGAGCTCATCGACGAGGCCGTCGACCTGGCCCGGAAGGCCGGCGCCTGGGGGGCCAAGCTGGCCGGGGCTGGCGGCGGCGGCTCCATCATCTTCCTCCACCCCGACTTCACCGACCTGACCGACGAGGAGCTTCCCGCCCACCCCATACTCACAGCGCTTCTTGACCGCTACGAAGGGGCCCGGGTCATCCGCCCGGCCCCCATGCCCGGCGTCACCTGCGAGGTGACGTAGGCCACGCTTTCTCCTTGCTTTCTGCACGCATCCTCAGACAGAATGCCAGGCCGTTGTGTATTGAAGCGACGATGGCGTCATTGAAAGGACGGGGGTCAAATGCTCAAGATCGGAATCATCGGCTACGGCAGTCGGGTCTCCGGTATGGCCCGAGCGCTGGGCATCTACCGGATCCCCTACCAGGTGGTGGCCGTGGCCGACCCCCGGGCCGAGGAGATCGAGGCCCGGGACGACGAGCTGGTGAAAGAGGCCAGGTTCTTCGACTCGGCCGACGAGCTGCTTGAGGAGGCCGAGGTCGACGGAGTGATGGTCGGCACCCGCTGTTACCTGCACACCGAGATGGCCTGCAAGGTGGCCGCCCGCAACCTCCCCCTCTTTCTGGAAAAGCCGGTGGCCATCACCTTCGACCAGGTCAAGGCCCTCGATGAGGCGTTCAAGGACGTGACCGCACCCGTGGTGGTGTCCTTTCCGCTGCGGGTGAGCCCCATCGTTGAGAAGGTGAAGGAAATCATAGACTCGGGCCAGGTGGGCACGGTGGAGCACGTCATCGCCACCAACGACGTACCCTACGGCGGCGGCTACTACTCGGGCTGGTACCGTAACTACGACGAAGTGGGCGGCCTCTTCCTGCAGAAGGCCACCCACGACCTGGACTACATCCACTACCTGCTCGGTCAGCGACCGAAGTGGATCTGCGCGATGAAGGCCCAGCGCATCTACGGCCCTGCCGACACCGTGCACAAGCCCATGCCCAACGACCTCCGCTGCATCGACTGCGAGGAACGGGACACCTGCCCCGAAGGACCCTTCGCCCTCTTCCACCAGCGCTTCCAGGGAGAGCGGGTCACCGAGAGCGACCGGCGGATGTGCTTCTTCGGTGAGGACATCAAGAACGAGGACTTCGGGCAGTGCATCGTCGAGTACGAGGGGGGCGCCCAGACCTCCTACACCCAGAACTTCTTCGCCCGCAACCAGGCCGGCCGTCGGGGCGCCCGGCTCTACGGCTACAAGGGCACCATCGACTTCGACTGGTACCAGAACCAGATCAAGGTCTTCATGCACCACCTGCCCGCTGTGGAGACCATCGACTTCAGTGGTGGGATGTCGCACTTCGGCGGCGACCGCGAGCTCTGCTACGACTTCCTGATGGCGATGAAGGAGGGCCGACCGAGCCGCACCCCCATCTCGGCAGGCATCCTCAGCGCGCTGACCTGCCTCTGGGCCCGCCAGTCAGCTGAGACCCGCCAGTTCTGCGAAATCAAAATGCCGCAATGAGCCGACCGACACCGGTGCATTCCAAGAGGGGGTGTGGGGACTGGCAGCAGGCAGCAAAAGGCAACCCCTCAGCGTTTCGTACAGGCAAGGGGCTTAAGCCCCTTGCCCCTTGCCGGTAAGGCCCGAGGCGGCGGGCAGCTCGGGTATCATCTCGCCGTACACGGTATCACCCACAAATCTGTCGCCCACCCGGCTTCCCAGGGTCATTCAGTTCTCGGTGGTAGGGGGCCTCGAGGGCACCTCCCCGGCGGGTCAGCCACAACATAATATGAGGCAACTGATGGTCGCTTTCATGGCCCGGCACCGAGTATTGAATGGCCCTGCCGGTTTCCCAGATGACGTTGGCACCCAGACTCTGGCATCGTATCCTGATAGGGGGTGTCCTGGGCAAGGGGCGTCTCATCCCTCTCTCTCAACAGCGTATCGCTCTGGCGGGTTGCTCTCTGCGAGGCGGTTTGGACCCGGCCGATTCACAGTCCGATGAGGTTTTTCTTGATGAGGGTGAGGAGGACGGTGACCACGTCGGGGTCGAAGAGGTTGCCGGCGCCGGCCTCCAGCTCGACCAGGATCTGGCGGGGAGTCAGCCGGGTGCGGTAGCTGCGGTCGGAGTTCATGGCGTCGAAGGCGTCGGCCACGGCCAGGATGCGGGCCCCCAGGGGGATGGCTTCCCCTTCGAGTCCTTCGGGGTAGCCGGTGCCGTCGTAGCGTTCGTGGTGGTGGTAGACCAGGGGGACGATGGGCCAGGGGAGCACGGCCGGGGCCAGTATCCTGGCCCCCACCTGGGGATGCTCCCGTACGAGCTGCCATTCCTGGGGCTCCAGGTTGCCCTGCTTGGAGAGCAGGGCCGTATCCAGCACCAGCTTGCCGATGTCGTGGAGGATGCCGGCCACCCGCACGCCCTCCAGGTGGTGTCCGGTGAGGTCCATGGCCTGGGCGATGAGGGAGGCGTAGCGGGCCACGCTTTCGGAGTGGCCCCGGGTGTAGGGGTCCTTGACCTCGACGGCTGCTGCCAGGGCCTGGATGGTGGAGAAGTAGCTGGCCCGCAGCTCGTCGGATTTCTGACGGATCTGACGGGTGCGCACGCCCACCCTTCGTTCCAGCTCCCGGTTGAGCTGGCGGAGCTCGCGGTTCTGCTCGTTGACCTGCTTGAGGAGCTCCCGGTTCTGCCTGAGCAGTCGGTGGTGCTCGAGGGCCTGGCGGATGACCAGGCGCAGCTCCTCGTCGTTCCAGGGCTTGGTGACGAAGCGGAAGACCTCGCCCTTGTTGATGGCGTCCACGGCTGCGTTCATGTCCAGGTAGCCGGTGAAGATGATGCGCACCACCTCGGGCCGGGAGAGCTTGACCCGCTGCATCAGCTCCGTGCCCGACATCCCCGGCATCCGCTGGTCGCACATCACCAGTTGGACGGACTCCTTGCGGATGGTCTCCAGGGCCGTCCCGGCCTCGTTGGCCGTGAGGATGCGGTAGGGCTCGTGGCGCAGCAGCCGACGGAGGGAGGCGATGACGTTGGTCTCATCGTCCACGATGAGAATGGTGGTCGGCTCGTCGTCGCTGCCGACCACCTCCTCGGGCAGGAAGGTGGAGTGGCGACCCCTCCC
>CAZIBA010000039.1:0-4784 GCA_964536795.1 uncultured Planctomycetota bacterium
CCCCGTCGATGAGCTCGGCCACCATCCGGACCACGCGCTCGACGCGCCCCTGCTGCTGTCTCATCGCCGCTTCCCGGCCGTCGATCACCGCCGAGACGCCGATCACCGGTCCGGAGACCTGGTCCTTCCCGCGGAGCATCGCCATTACACCTTCTCCTGTCTCTCGCGCTCTTGGAACCCGACGACGGGCGCTATTGTACCCAGCCCACTATGGCATTCCAGAGCTTTGCTGGTCAGGCCCTTGGCGACCGTGGAAAACGCCTTGAAGACCCCGCTTTAGCAGAGCAATCTAATAAGGTAACGGCAGGTTTGGAGACGGGAGCTCAACCCTTGTCGGTGGATGCGGGTCAGGAGGCCGGGTTCTTGACCGTCACCCTCCAGGCAGTGCCCTTCGCAAGGGAGACGACCTTGTCGCGCATGTGCCTCCTCATCACACTTCTGTCGACGGTCCTGCTACCGGGCTGCGCCGGTGAGCGGGCCGCTGAAGCACCGCCGCCCGGGCACGGGCGCAGATCAAAGGTCTGAATAGGTCGGATCTGGAGGTCGTCAGGGCCAGCGACCTGGACGGGTTCCTCGCAGACCAAGGCCTCACAGGCCCAGGAGCTGGCGGGCGTTCTCGCCCATAACCTTGGCGCGGTCTTCCTCCGAGAGGCGGAGGGACTGCATGAACCGGAGCGCTCCCTCCTGCAGGTCGTCGCTGCCGAAGAGGACCCTGTCGGCTCCCACCTTCTCGACCATCTGCTCGATCTGTCTTCGGTGCTCCTCAGCCTTGTTGCTCAGGAAGGCCTCATCATACCACCAGGCGGTGTCGAAGTAGATGTGCTTGAGCCGCTTCTCGGGAATCTCCTCGTAGAGCGGCGCGTAGCCGCCCATGTGCGCGCAGATGACGGTCAGGTCCTCCAGGCCGTCGAGGAAGTCGCCGAGAAGCAGCCGGAGGGGGTCGTGGATGTCCATCTTCAGGCTGCTATAGACGTCGGGGTCACCGTACTTCTTCACGCGCGGGTCGGCAATGAGGGGGCGCTGGTCCCGGATGCCCCAGCAGTCAAAGGTCACCAGCGCTTTGAGTTCCCGTGCCTTCTCGAGCACCCTCCTCACGTGCGGCGAGTCGAAGGGGATGGCCTGGTAGAACGTGATGAACTTGACCCCCTTCAGGCCCAGGTCAGTGACACATCGCTCAAGCTCTTCTACGGCCCGCTGCCCCTCGGCGGGGTAAAGGTAGGCGAAACCGATGAGATGGGGCTCGTACTTCCTCACCATCTCGGCCACGAAGTCGTTGTCGGTGAGAGGGCCGAAGACCACGGCCTTGTCGATGCCCAACCGGAGCATGTTCTCGACCCAGCCTTCCCAGAGGTCAACGGGCCGCCCGGTCGTGTACCTCTTGGCTTCCTTCCGGGTTCTGATGGGCAGGTGGGTGACCGATTCGTCGTACGGATGGGTGTGCATGTCAATGATCATGCCAGCGTCATCCGACGTGAGTCATAGGAGTCGAACGTGCATAGTCACATTACCCAGAAAGCCAAAAGGACTACGCGCCTGTCTCAATCTCCAAAGCTTCCTTGGCCAGTTCTGCAACCTCGTCAGCCAAGGCCTTGGTCTGCGGATCGATATTCGCGATCTCGCGTGCCAGATTGAGGATCAGCTCCTCGGGCGGAAGGCCAGCTGGGAAGTTCAGTCCCACCCGCTCGTAGGCTCGGCGGAGAAGCTGTTGGGCTTCGTCTTCGTTGACTCGGAGAATAGCCCTGATCGCAGCCACGACATTCATGAGCGCGCTTTCAGTGAATGACCAGTCCGATCCCCTGGCCGCCGGATTGCCGACGTCGTACCCGGAATCCCGGTGAGTCGACTCGGCAAAGGCCTCTACGTCCACCCGCCAAAAAAGCGGCATGCCGACCAAGCGCGCGAACAGGACCCGCCGCTTGCCCGACCTCTGGAAGTCAGGGTCCGACCGAAGCGAAGCAACTGGGCGAACCGCGGACAGGATGTCCTCGAAGCGATTCACACATGTCGCGAACTCGGCGTCCGGCACTTCCCACATCACATCGATGTCGCTGTACTCGTCCGCTGTCCCGTCGGCCAGAGAGCCCCTGAGCACAGCCGTGCACCCGGGAGATGCGTTCCTCAGGCATGCCAGGACCTTCTCGGCCAGTCGTCTTCGCTCTTTCGGGTCCAGGTTCATGTCTTGCGGAAATCGATGCCCACCAGCAAGGGGGGAACGGCTTCGATGTCCAACTCGGGGGCCGTTGGAGATCCTCCCACACGTTTCCCCGGAACGCCGTCGCGCGTGACGGAACGTCACGTCTGAGCAGACCTATGGCCCGTGTGGGCAGCCGTCCGTATACTACCTCAGCAAGGGTGAGCGCCGCAAGGCCTGACGTGGCGCCACAGGTTCTCCACAAGCCGGGAAGTGACCGAGAGCCAAGCTTTATAAAGGAAAGACAGCCAATAGACAATCAGCGATCACTTCTCAGGGTCGTCGAGGCCAAAGGGTGAGAGAGGCGTGAGGCAAGTCACGCCTCCAGCCGACCTTCGACGATCCTGGCCGCGGCTTCTGGAAGTTCGCCTCCACCCGGCGGACGCGGCCGTCCAGATCGAGCACGTACTGCGGGAGGTGCCCGGCGCCCTTGGCCCCTACGCCGAGCGGGTAGGGAACAAGCCCTACATCGAGTGCATCATCGACCGCAGGGCCGTGGCCCGCTACGGCGTCAACTTGGGCGACGTCCAGGACATCATCATGACCGCCATCGGGGGCATGAACCTCACCACCACGGTGGAGGGGCGAGAGCGCTACCCGGTACGGGTGCGCTACAAACGGGAACTGCGGGACAACATCGAAGCCCTCCGCCGGGTGCTGGTGGCCACCCCCAGGGGAACCCAAATCCCACTGGAGCAGCTCGTGCACGTGGTCAAGAGACCCGGACCAGCCAAGATCGCCAGCGAGGACACCAAGCTCTTCGTCCGTGTCTTTTGCGACGTGGACGCGAGCCAGGTGGGTTTGGTGGACTTCGTGCGCTCGGCCCAGCAGGCGGTGCGGGAGCGAGTGGCCTTTCCGCCGGGGTTCTTCCTGGCCTGGAGCGGTCAGTGGGAGGCCGAGTTGGAGGCCCGTCGGCGGCTCTCCATCGTCGTCCCCGTCAGCCTGGCGCTGATCTTCCTTCTGCCTTACGTCAAGTTCAAGTCCTGGGCCGCCAGCGTTACCGTCTCTCTGGCCATGCCCTTTGCCCTGCTGGGGGGTCTCTGGCTCTGGCTCCAATGGCTTCTGCGGTTCAAGTTCTCCACGGCGGTGTGGGTGGGCTACATCGCTCTGTTCGGTGTAGCCGTGGAAGACGGCATCGTGCTGGTGGACTGCGCCCTGGGGCTGGTGCGGAAAGGGCTGCCCGTGGACGAAGCGGTCAGGAAAGCCGGGGAGCTGCGCGTCCGTCCTATCCTGATGACCACCGCGACCACGGTCATCGCTCTCCTGCCCATCATGTTGATGGAGGTCTCGACCCATACCGGCGTCGAGATCCTCAAACCCATCGCCACACCTACCGTGGGGGGCATGCTCACCTGCACCCTGAGCGACCTCATCGTCACTCCCGTCCTCTTCAGCCTCCTCTACCGCAAGCCACGCTGAGCCCATCATCCGCGCCGGTGGCAGTTTTTCTGTCCTTCCCAACGTGTGTGCCCGGGCAGCTTCCGGAAAGACCAAGTGACTCCAATGCCATCCGTGCAGGTTGCGTTCGCGGAGCACGGGAGGGCCCCCTCACCCCGACCCTCTCCCGAGGGGAGAGGGGCGTTCTCCCGAGGGTGGCAGCGGTTCTCCCTCTCCCCTCGGGAGAGGGTCGGGGTGAGGGGTGAAGAAGATAGCCAGGACTCGCTTAGTGGTGCGCGGGGACGCCCACTCGTCCAGCCGATCCGGAGCGACAGCCGTCCCCATTCCCGCAGGGACGCCCACGGGGCAACCGTTCTGGCCCTTTGAGGCGCTCCCCCCTGCGAGGCCCGTTTCCGGGGATCGGTTCAGATTCTTAGAAAAACGGGAGATTGTTCTTGCGACCGGTGGGAATTGCATTACTATTCCTGTCCGAAGCATCTTTTAACAGCAGGAGCACCGGGAGCTGGCGGGGTACGATGGCGACGAAGTCGCCAAGGATGTTGTACTGTCAGCCTGTGGGAACAGGAGCGACGGTCGCTCCCGGGTGCGGTGCCTGGACGGCGGTGAGGGGCGTCGGGACCGGCCCCCCGGGACGATACGTTGTCCAAAGGATGATCGCGTTCTTGCTGACCTACCGGAAGAACGGCCGCGGACCGCCACGGACACCTGAGGGTGCAACCTGAGCGGCCGAGGGCTCTCATCTCTTCTTTACCGTCTTCCCGAGGCCGCTCGGGCGGTACAAGCCAGTAGTTGTCCCGCGCAGCGAGCGTCATCAGCTTGATCCGGGGCGGCTGGCGAAGGAATGTCCTTTTTGTCACGTTGGGAGGCTGCGATGTCAGAAGAAAAGGCTCAGGAGACGCCACAGGCCACGGGCGGTGATGACGTCCAGGCCCTGATCCGCAACTTCCGGGCGGCCCAGCTATATCGCCGATGGGTCACCCGTGGGGTAGTCATCGCCATACTCGTGGTAGTGCTGGTCGGCATTCTCAGCTACTACAGGTATGGCAAAGGCGTAGTGACGGACCTCCGGAAGCGCGAGACTCAGGAGGGCGTTGTGGACCGGCTGCGAACCAGCTTGGTTCCCGACGTCGAGAGAGAGGTCAAGAGGCTGTACGACGTGCTCGGCCCCAAGATCATTGAACTGGCCAAGGAGTTC
>CAZIBA010000039.1:4794-8568 GCA_964536795.1 uncultured Planctomycetota bacterium
GACCCGAGATCACGAGCCTCCTCGATGCGGAGCAGAAGACGTTTCAGGCGAATATGGAGAAGCTGGTTCGCCGGAAGCTGGAGGAAATGCTGACCAAGATCATCGAAGACAACAAGGCGACGCTGAAGGCTGACTTCCCCGATATCACCGACCCGGAGAAAATGGAGGCCCTGGTCCAGCTCCTCGTGGACGCCACTCACGACGCCGCCAGCATTGTCTTCGTTGGACGGCTCGACCCCCACATCGAAGTCCTCGAGGCCATGGACCACAAGATCAAGTTGCTTCCCGTACGGATCGAAAGCAACAAGGAGCTACTCACCAGATTCGGCGAGCTGGCCCTGGAACTGCTGGGTCGAATGAAGCCGGTGCCCCACGAGGGAGAAGCACAACCGGCTGGAGCCGAGTGATGGTGGTTGTCCCTGCTTCGTATGGGTTCGAGCTTGGAGAGGATGGGCCATGAGTAACGAAACCGAACTGAGAGACTTCGTCAAGCAGCAGGCCTCGGCGACGCGCAGGGGCGGCAACATCCTGCTCGTCGTCGGCATCGTGCTGATCGTCGTCATCGTCGGCTACTTCAGCTACGTCTTGGGTCGCCTGAAGAGAGAGTTGCAGGCGCAAGATGTTGTCGACATCGTCTGCGCCAAGGTCGAAAAAGCTGTGGCCGACTATATGCCGCAAGCCGAAACATTCATCATGGAGCAAGCGCCCACGATTATGGACGAGGCGAAGGACCAGATCGTCAAGAATCTGCCTAAGCTGCGCGAGCAGGCTGAGAAGCAACTGGAGGGCCTGGCTGACAGCGCCACCGCCAAGATCGAGGCGCGCATCAGCGACGAGGTCCAGGGCATTATGAACACCCACGGACCTGAGATCCGCCAGGCCCTGGAGGCCGCTGGCGACGTCCAGGCAAGCGAAACGGCCAAACTCGACCTGACCAACGCCCTCATAGTCGAGTTCGAGAAGGTCGCCGTAGAGGAAGTGGATCCGTTCCTGCCTGAAATCCTCGAGGCGTTCGAGAAACTGGAAGGCGACCTGACCGTGCTCGTGGAGAAGCCTTCCGAGCAGTTGGACGAGGTGCAGAAGATCGAGCGGGAGATGCTCCAGATCGTCTACACCCTGTGCAGCCGGGCCTACGCTCAGGTCAAAACCGGTGGCTGAAGGGTTACAGGCCGGTCTCAGTCGAACGGGCAAGGGGTCGCTCTCGGCTTGACCGTCACATTATACCCCTGCGGGTGAATCCGCAGCGCTCTGACGGGAGGAGCGCTGCGGGCCGGCCCCAGGGGGCACCCGACCGTCTGGAACGCCTGATCTTTCCCGTTTGTCCTGCGGCTCGGTCCACGTGCCACGAGGTCCCTGTGCACCGGTCAGTAGCGCCGACGTCTGCGCCACACTCCTGGCGTCTCTGCGTCACGGAGTCCATGCCCTCTGGCTTCCGGTAGAGGCACCACCTCTTTCGCCTCGCCCGTCGGGTGAGTCCGTAGGTCTCTGTGGGGACAGACCTTCAGGTCTGTCCGCCCGACCCGTAGGGGTCGGCTCACCGACGCCTGTGACGGGAGGCGGGGGTGGAGATGTGTGGCACGGCCCTTACGGGTTCTGGTGAAGGCGGCACGGCACAGCCGTCGCTGGTCGTACGACCCGGGCTACGCCCTCCCTACGTTCCAGCAGCAAACCACTCTTGCACGGAATACATTACACTACGAGCACAAGAAGGAGCTTGCGTCGTAGGGGCGAGGGTGCTATACTGTGGCAATGCACTCATAGCGTCCGCGCTTCCAGTGGGCATGCAGCTAATGTAGAGGACGTATGGGACGAACGGTGACCACCCAGCCTGTGTCGCTTGCGCTGCCGACGGAGGAAGAGGTCAGGGCCGTCCTGGACGACCTGGACGTCTCACCCCAATCCAACCTCATCAGTGTGCTCCAGGGGGTGCAGGAGCGCCTCGGCTACCTGCCTCCTCCGGCGCTTGAGCAGATCAGCCAACGAACCAGGACCCACCTCAGCCGCATCTACGGCGTGGTTAGTTTCTACGCCCAGTTCTACACCGAACCGCACGGCAAGCACACCATCCGCTGCTGCCGGGGCACCGCCTGCCACGTCAAAGGCGGCCGCCGGATACTCGAAGCCATCGAGCGAGAGCTGGGCATCAGTGACGGTGAGACCACCCCCGACCTGGTATTCTACCTGGAGACTGTCGCCTGCCTGGGGACGTGCTTCCTGGCGCCGGCGATGATGATCGGCAACCAGTACTTCGGCAGACTCACCCCCCAGCGCGTGAAGTCCATCCTGCGGAGCTACCGAGACACGGAATGATGGAAATCCTGAAGTCAGTTGAGGACCTGGACCGGCTCCGCCAAGAGCTGACCTCACGACCGCGCCCTGACGCCACGGTCCGGGTCTGCTCGACGGGCTGTCGCGCTGCCGGCGCTCTGGACGTCTGCGCTGCCCTGGAGCGGGAGGTCGCCAGTCGGGGCCTGGGTGAGCGCGTCCGCGTCATCAGGACCGGATGCCACGGCCTCTGCTCGGGCGCCGCGGCCATGGTCATTGACCCCAAGGGCATCTTCTACCAGGGGGTGACCCCGGAAGACGTGCCCGAGATCGTCGAGACCACCGTTCTCGGCGGGAAGGTCATCAGGCGCCTCTGCTGGTCCTCCGGTCGACGAACCATCTCCCGTCAGCGCTCTATCCCCTTCTACAAGAACCAGACCAGGTGGGTCCTGCGGAACTGCGGTGTCGTCGACCCCCGCAGTCTGGACGACTGCCTGGCCTACGGGGCCTACGCCGCTGCGGCTGGCGCCCTCTCCAAGATGTCGCCCGAGGAGGTCATCGACGAGGTGCTCCAGTCAGGCCTCAGGGGTCGAGGCGGGGCGGGCTTCCCCACCGGGCTGAAGTGGCGGTTTGCGCGAGCGGCTGCGGGTGAACCCAAGTACATCATCTGCAACGCCGACGAAGGTGACCCGGGCGCCTTTATGGACCGGGCCCTGCTGGAGGGCGACCCGCACCTGGTCGTCGAGGGAATGATCATCGGCGCCTACGCCATCGGCGCCGAGAAGGGCTTCATCTACGTCCGCGCCGAGTACCCCATCGCCATCGAGCACGGCGAGCTCGCCCTGGAGCAAGCCCGCCGGGCGGGCCTGCTCGGTGAGAACATCCTGGGTACCGGCTTCGACTTCGATATCGAAATCCGCCAGGGCGCCGGGGCCTTCGTCTGCGGGGAGGAGACGGCCCTCATCGCCTCGGTCGAAGGCGCGCGGGGAATGCCCCGTCCGCGCCCGCCCTTCCCGGCGAGTTCGGGCCTCTACGGCAAGCCCACCAACATCAACAACGTCGAGACCTGGGCCAACGTGCCCCGGGTCATCGAGAAGGGAGCCAAGGACTACGCCAAGGTCGGAACCGAGGGCACCAAGGGCACCAAGATATTCGCCCTTGCCGGCAAGGTCAATAACACCGGCCTCGTGGAAGTCCCCATGGGGACTACGCTGAGGCAGATAGTCTTCGACATCGGTGGGGGTATTCCCCGGAGCCGCAAGTTCAAGGCGGCACAGATGGGTGGTCCCTCGGGTGGCTGCGTCCCGGCCCGCTACCTGGACCTTCCCATCGATTACGATTCGGTGAAGGAGATCGGGGCCATCATGGGTTCCGGCGGCCTCATCGTGATGGATGAGGCTACCTGCATGGTGGACATCGCCCGTTTCTTCACCGAGTTCGTGCAGAAGGAGTCCTGCGGCAAATGCGTCCCCTGCCGGGTGGGCACCAAGCGGATGCTCGAGATCCTGA
>CAZIBA010000039.1:8578-9793 GCA_964536795.1 uncultured Planctomycetota bacterium
GGGCCAGGGCGAGATGGAGGACATCGACCGCCTCCAACGGCTGGGGGAGATGATCAAGGAGTCCTCCCTCTGCGGCCTGGGCCAGACCGCCCCCAACCCGGTCCTCTCCACCATCCGCTACTTCCGGGACGAATACGAGGCCCACATCGTCGAGAAGCGCTGCCCGGCGAACTCCTGCGAGGCGCTGATCAGCACGACCTGCGCCAGCGCCTGCCCGGCGCACGTGAACGACCCGGAGTACGAGGGCCTGATCGCCGAGGGGCTCTTCGCCGAGGCGCTGGACGTGATCCGCCGGCGCAACCCGTTGGCCGCGGTCTGCGGGCGGGCCTGCGACCATCCCTGCGAGGTGTTCTGCCGCCGGGGCGACCTGGACGCGCCGGTGGCGATCCGGCAGCTCAAGCGGTTCGTCGCCGACCAAGCCGGCGGCGCCGACGATCCGCCGGGGCTGTTCTGGCGCGGGCCCCGCCAGGGGCGCGTGGCCGTGATCGGCTCGGGCCCGGCGGGCCTGACGGCGGCGTACTTCCTGGCCCTGGCGGGCCGGCAGGTCAAGGTCTTCGAGGCCCTCGAGGTGGTCGGCGGCGTGCTGGCGGTCGGCATCCCCGAGTATCGGCTGCCGCCGGCGGCCCTGGCCCAGGACATCGAGTACGTCCGCCGGGCCGGCGTTCAGATCGAGACCGGCCAGAGGATCGAATCGCTGCGGGAGCTCGACGACGCGGGCTTCGACGCCGTCTTCATCGGCGTCGGCGCCCACAAGGGCCTGAAGCTGGACGTGCCGGGCGAGCAGGCCGAGGGGGTTCGCGACGCGCTGGCCTTCCTGAGGGCGGTCGCCCTGGGCGAGCTGACGGAGCTGCGCGGGCGGGTGGCCGTGGTCGGCGGGGGCAACGCGGCGATCGACTCGGCCCGCACCGCCCTTCGGCTGGGGGCCGAGGCGGTGACCATCCTCTACCGCCGCACCCGCGAGGAGATGCCGGCCATCCGGGACGAGATCGAGGACGCCATCCTGGAGGGCGTGGACATCCGTTTTCTGGCCGCCCCGGTCGAGATCATCGGCAGCGCGAAGGCCCGGGCCGTGCGCTGCGCGAAGATGGCCCTGGGCGAGGCCGACGCCAGCGGCCGGCGGCGCCCGCTGCCCACCGGCGAGGAAGTGACCCTCGAGGCCGACCACGTGATCGTGGCCATCGGCCAGGGGCCGGAGCTGGAGTTCATCGCCTCGGA
>CAZIBA010000040.1:0-9592 GCA_964536795.1 uncultured Planctomycetota bacterium
TCTGGAACGACGATGCCCCGTCGGCCTCGCGGGCGCTGGTGGTGACGTCCACCTCGTTCCGGTCCTTCTGGCTGTCCAGAAACTCGAACTCCAACGTCCCACCCAGTTTCCACCACTCCCCCTTGAGCGAGGGGACCCCTTCGGAAAAGAGACCGCTTTTCCTATCGGCCCGCTCCTCGCTGAGGATCTTCTCCACGATGCTGCTGACGTCTGCCTCCGACCCACCCCGCCCCCGCAGCAACTCGTCCACCTGCTGACGGAGCCGCTGCATCTGCTCGGCCTGCTCGGCCAGCAGGGCGCTCTGCTCAGCAAGCGTGGCCTTCAGGCGCTCCACTTCCGCCGCCACCTCGCCCTCCTCCCCCGAGGCTACTGCACTTCCCACGAGCTGTGACAGCAGGACGCAGCACCCCGACAACACCACCCGCCTCAAGCACCTCATCGTCCATCTCCCCAGATGACTAACGCGACCCAGAATGCGACGTTCACAAAGAGCGGACCGGGGGCACGCGAGGCAGGGGGCGCTTGGGGTCTCGCCTCTTCCATCGGCCTGTCCGTGTTGACCACCCAGTGCAGACGCTCACCGTTGCCTGTCACAGCCCGCTTCTGTGCAGCAGACCAGCCGGCACGCTTGAGAGAGGCGTGACGCTCTTCTTGTGATATCGCTTCCATCGGCAGAGGTGGCAGGAACGTTGAGATGAATCGCCTCGTGAGATGCCGCGGGGGCTTACGGGACCGACTGTGGAGGTAGAAGGGGGGCCGCCCACCTGGCCCTCACCCCAGACGGCTCAGCGCTGGCCATTCGGACGATGAGAGACGGCTACTGACTACCTCCACAACCCCGTCAACGAGTACACCAAGGTAGCTGACGCCGACTACGAACATGATGCCGCCGGCAACCTGACCAAGGACGATGCCCGGTACTACTACTGGGACTACGGGAACAGGCTCACTGTCACCGGTCAGGTGAAAACAGGCCACTTGTGGTCGGGTTAAAACCGGCCACTCAGTAGTGGTTGACCTCGGGTCATTTGACCGTTTCCTTGTCTGTTTGGCAAGCTTCTTTTTTCAAGGCCTGGTCTTTCAGCCTGTAGCTCCTGCCGGTGATGGCGATGACCTCGGCGTGGTGCAGAAAGCGGTCGAGGATGGCAGTGGCAGCGGGGACGTCGCCGATCAGCTTGCCCCAGTCCTCCAGGGGACGGTTGGAGGTCATCACCGTTGATTTGTTCTCGTAGCGCCGCATGATGATCTCGAAGAGGTACTCTCCCGACTGCCTGGGCAGGACCTTCAGGCCCATGTCATCGATGATGAGCAGGTCCGCCTTGAGAAAGTTGGCCAGGATCCGATCCTCCCCCTCGAAGGTCTGGTCCCGCGCGAGCTGCTTGACCAGGACGCGCAGTTGGGGTATGAAGGTCCAGGTCTCTGCTGTCTCGGGGTCGCTTGCCGTTCTGACGGCCTTGTGCCGCGCGGCGCCGGTGTGCTTGCTGAGACGCCTGCAAAAAGGACCAGGCATCACTGTGAACAGAGTGCCAGCATCTGCACCAGAATCGTTTCGCTACGGGCTTGAAAGCCCGGGCGTGAGTTGACGAAGCAAGAGACGTAAGTGTAGATGTGAAAATCAGTTGCGAACGGACGTGCTTCCCCGGTAGGTGTCTGCGGTGAAGTCCTTCGTGCGGCCGGAGGTTGGGGGTTCGAGCCCTACCGGGGACGCTTATCCCACGCCGTAGGACCTATACGCGAAGCAGCGACAACGGTTCCGACGGCGAGACCAACCACCCCTTCAAGAGTCCCGACCGACAAGGAGAAGTCAACCCCGCCAGCTAAGCCGCCCAGCACGGGCAAGAGGAGGTACAGGAAGCGGCGTCCGTCGGCCTGCCCTGTGCGAGGTAGTCCGCCGAAACGGCTTCGTTCCTCACGCGAAGGCGGAAGGGCGAGCTGGTGCAAACGTCTAAGAGGAGGGGAACAGATTCGGACGCTTGACCGTCTGGGGAGGAGAGGCGTAGACTACGGATACGGTCTTTTGCTCCGGGTGGAAGGAAAGGGTAGCTGCAATGAGTAGGACGGCAAGGTTGTGGCCTTCGACAAGGTCAATTGCTCAGGCCACCCTGAGCCACGTCGAAGGGTGGGGAGTCCGGAAAGGAAAGAGCGCTCCGTTGGCTGGACGTTTGATTTGGGAACTCCTCTCCTCACGGTATCGATGATGAGGCCCTGGATGAAGGGGGCCTCGGTTTCCTCACCGGCTGCGTCCCGCTCGATCCCGGTTCGCGCCGCCCCCGCCTTGAGGACGGGGGCCTGCATCTTGCTCACCTCGATGCCGACTGAGCCAAGATAGTCCGGCCTGGGTTTGGCGTACTCGTCGAAGAAGAAGGAGTTGGGGATCAGCAGGACCGCCCCACCGTCGGCCACGAACTCCATAACCTGGCGGTAAACGTCCTCGTTCTCGTAGGTGGCCGCGGGCACGATGAGGAGGGCGCAGTCGGCCAGAGCCCCTTCGAGGACCCGCCTTGTCGTCACGAAGTCGGCAGCCCGGCCGGTCTCCAGCATGGCATTATAGACCGACTCCAGTTCCATCAGGTAGGCCGTGTGTCGGCCGGCGCGATGGGGCACCTGAAGCAGGGAGGCCCGGGAGTAGAGAATGGCCACCGGCGCCTCCACCCTTCTACGTGGCTCAGGGTGGCCTGAGCAATTGACCTTGCCTGTCCCGAGCACTGTCGAGGGGTCGAAGGCCACAGCGGTGGCCAGTTCGGTGATCTGGGGTGCCAAACGTCGGATGTCCAGGGCGGTCCGCAGTATCCGCTCGGTGTCCTCGATGGGCGCAGCCCGGCCCCTGTAGCCGAAGGGAATGCGGTCACCGGCGCGACCCGTCGGCTCTCCTGACCAGCCCCAGTAGATGGCGATGGCGGCCTCGCCGTGCAGGTAGTTGGCCAGGGTATTGGTGAGCGAGGAGCTCTCCACGTCCATCACCGGCTTGGCCTCCGGGGTGACAGAGCGCAGGAAATCGACGTACTTGGTGGAAGGTCCGGACTCGTTGAGCAGGACGTCATTGACCTCGTGGGCCATAAGCTCGACGTCGGAGCCCGACTCAGCGAAGGAGGCCACGAAGTTGTAGTGCGGGGCGCAGGTGGCCATGGCGGTGTGCGGGTCGATGCCGCGCTGAACGGACTTGGCCCACTTCATGTAGTCGGTGAACCGGTGGAGGTTGAACTCCCCCCAGTCGTAGAGTTGGGCCGGGTTGACAGGTCCGCCCGGTCGTTCCAGGAAGTCAGGGCCAGTCATAGGCGGAAGTTGGACCTCCCCGAAGGAGGCGTACTCCGTCCCCCATATCCGGTTCAGCGTGGCGACGTCGCCGTGCCGGGACTTGACGAATTCGCGGAACATCTCCTTGGTGTAGTCACAGTAACAGGTGTAGACGTACTCGTAGTCCAGCAGGCTAATGAGCCGACCTTTTCGCTTCATCGCCTGGGGCAGGTGCTTTTCGATGTAGCCGACGACCGCCTCGCGCGTCTTGGGTGACTCCAGGCAGATGATGCACTCGCCTTCATCGCCGCCCATGGACCACCTGTCTTTGATGATGTGGCCGCACCAGCCCCCGCCGAAGACCCGGTGGGTCTCGGGGTACTTCTGGTAGGCCTCCCAGATAGGAGAGGAGCGGAAGTCAAAGCGTGAGGCCCCCACCCCCGACACCCAGGTTGACCAGACCCAGGGCACGAAGAAGTCCTGGAGTTCCTCCGGCGGCCTGGTGTGGACTGACAAAAGAAGCTCAGGCCTCCCGTCAGCACCCACCCAGTACCAACCCTCCTTCTTGAGGGTGGCGAGCCGGTCCATATCGACAACGGGGGGGACCACCAACGGCTGCCGCCTCCCGGCGAGGATGTCGTCGATCCTCTTCGACTGCCTTCGGCAGCCGTCCTCGACCCACTCGCCGAGATGCTTGCGGTCCTCCTTGTAGAGGTCCCAACGGTGACCAAGGGCGATCCGGCAGCAGTAAAGCGTGGCCCGCGCGTAGGGCAGGTCGATGCCGCGGGAAGCAGCGTCGCCTATCGCCCGTTCCAGTTCAGCCACTGCTGCCGTTGCCTGCGTCTTTGGTGTAGCCATTGGTGTCGATTCCTCCCTCATCGGTGCTCTTCCCACCGACCCCCCAGCCGGCCCTGCCCACAAAGCTTCGCCCTTCGACTCCGCCCTTCGACTCCGCTCAGGGCGGCCTGAGCAATTGACCTTGTCGAAGGCCGCTCAGGGCGGCCTGAGCAAGGGACTCCGCCGAAGCGGCTTCGTCCCTCACGCGAAGGCGGATTGACTTCGTCGAAGGCCGCTTGTCTCGGGTGTATCCGCCGGCCGGCGGACCTGCCCGAGAAGAGCTTCTGACTCGATGCTACTCTGCGAAGCGCCTACTCCGCCGAAGCAGCCGCTTCGGCTGCGAAGGCTGGAAGCGGCCCTGCTCTCTGCTCCGCCCTGCGTAGCGGCTTCGCAGAGCAGGGTCGCTGCGAAGCACAAGCTGCCGGGTGGGCAAGCTGAGAGTGGCGGTGCTACCCGGTCTCCCCCTCCAGCTTCTCCAGGGGCTGGTAGTGTCCGCGGACGGGGGGTTGAGGCCGGGCTGTCGGGGCTGCCCAGCGGACACCGTTGCTGATGACCCGGAGCACCTCCTCCTGGTAGTAGATGGGGTAGGTCTCGTGGCCCGGACGGAAGTAGAAGACCTTCCCTGTCCCCCGGTAGAAGCAACAGCCACTGCGGAACACCTCACCTCCCGGGAACCAACTGATCAACACCAACTCGTCAGGGGTGGGGATGTCGAAGTGCTCGCCGTACATCTCCGCGTGGGGGACCTCGAAGTAGTCGTCGATGCCTTCGGCGATGGGGTGACCAGGTGAGACCACCCAGAGACGCTCCTTCTCCCCCACCTCGCGCCACTTGAGCATGCAGCCCGTACCCATGAGCTTGCGGAAGGGCTTGGACAGGTGCCCCGAATGAAGCACCACCAGCCCCATGCCGTCCATCACCCGCTTGTGCACCCGGTCCACGATCTCGTCCTGGACCTCGCCGTGGGCCTGGTGGCCCCACCAGGTAAGGACGTCGGTGGCGGCCAGCACCTCTTCGGTGAGCCCGTGCTCGGGCTCATCCAGGGTGGCCGTCCGCACCTCCAGACCCGCCTGCTCCTTGAGGTGGGCAGCGATGGCCGCGTGCATCCCCTCGGGGTAAATCCCCTTGATCTGCTCGTTCTCCTTCTCGTGCCGATACTCGTTCCACACCGTCACCCGAATCACGTCACCCATCCCTCATCTCCTCTGCTATTCGAGAACTCACTCCACTCCAACCGACACCTCCGCCACCTTGCCGAGGACCCCGCTCACCTGCAAGCGCAATACCTCCCCCGTGTTCACAGATGTGGGGGGAGGTAGAGGCGGTCGAAGTCGCGCCAGTGGGCGAGCATGATTCGACGCTTCTTCCGCAACTGCTCCACGACGTCGGGACCGAGGATGAAGGTATCCTCGTCCTCGGGCTCGTTGGTCCGGACGAGGATTTGGTCGCTTCCCTCCTCCTCCATGAGGCCGATGAGTTCGAGGGTGTTGTCCAACTCGTCCCGGATGAGGTTGTAGACGGTGACCCGGTCGGCGTCTCCTTCGGGACGCTCGCCCAACTCCCACATGCCCTCGCGAGGCTGAGCCTTTTCCATCAGCAGCCCGAAGTCCATAACGTGCCTGATGTTACGATAGATGCAGCGCAGGATGGCGATGGCCCGGGCGGTGAGTGTCGCCTCGGCCACCCCCTTCTCGGCGGCGGCTCGGAACGCCGACTGCGCCCGACCCGAGGCCCGGTCGAAGCTCGCAAACCAGCCGTTTCTCAACTGCAGGTCACGTCCGGGGGTGACATTGTCCGCCGCCCGGCCCCCGTGGCTGTCCAGGATGTTCCGCCGACCCTCCTCGCCGAAACCGTAGAACACGTGGGGCAGCCAGTAGTCCACCTCGTCAGCCGTCAGCTCCTCGGGGAAGGCCACCAGGGGACGGGTGAGCCAACGACCGGACAGGCCGTTGTAGAGAGGCATGGAGTTGGCCCGGGGCCAGACGTCCTGGACCTGGAAGGCCCGGTTCAGCTCGTACCAGGCTTCCACCATAGCCGGCCCGGCATCTGGACCGTAGGAGTCCTCTGCCACCTGTTCGAGCAACGCCAGGCGGTCCCCCAGCGTACTGGTGGGCTGCTTGAGGAACCGTCGCATGACGCCCAGGAGGAACTCCAGCGAGGCCAGGTCGGTGTGGCTCTTCTGGTAAGACACATCCACTCTGAAGAAGGTGGTTCTCGGCTGCCGGACGTGCATCGCCTCCAGTTGGCCGAGGAAGCCGAGTACGTCTTCGACGCCTCGCACGGGATAGGTCCTGCCGATGGTGCTGGCGAGGCTGCCCGTGGCCCCTTCGCCGGACTCCGGCAGGACGTGGGCGCCTTCGGGCAGGAGGCGTCGGCACAACTGGGGCTCCGGATCGGGATAGATGTGGTTCATGAACGTTTCCACCTCACAGCCCCCCTCCCGCGCGCCCTCGATGACGGCGCGGTGGAAGGCGGCGACGTGGGGCGCAGAACCAGCTGAGCGACAGTGGGCGGGGCCGTTGGGGCGGTTGTAGAGGTTGGCCGCCCAACAGAAGCCGGAACCACAGTCGTTGGTCAGGAAGGAAAAGGTATCGAAGATGGGAAACCGTCGGCAGAGCTCGGCGACGGTCTCCCGGTACACCTCCTGGACCTCGGGCTGGAGCAGACACGGTGCCCAGATGGGGTTTCGGCTTCGCCGGGGGTGGTCAACGCGTGCGCCCCGCCAGTGTGGGAAGGCCTCGTAGACGCGCTCGCGCTGGTAGATGGGCTCGTTGGCGTACATGGCAGCGTGGAGTCCGGCCTTCTTCAAGACACCAACCTTATAGGCCATCAGGGCCAGGTTCTCATCGGCAAAGGCGGTATCCAAGTAGGGGCGCAGCTTCTCCGGTACGACGAACTTGAAGAAACTGGGGCCTTTTACCGAGTACTGGAGGTAGGAATCGCCCGGGTCGGTGAGTTCTTCGCTGTGCTTGCGGGCCATGGTGCTCACGCCCACGGAAACGTCGAAGAGCTCGGCCATCCCTGAAACCAACTCGACGTAACGGTCGAAGGTCTTCGGCTCGTTTACGGGAGCCAGAAACACCAGCTTCTGTCTGGGCATTCGTCTGCTCCTTTCTCAGGCTCGGGTCGGCTCTTTCTTCACAGGTGTGGGGGCAGGTAAATCCGGTCGAAGTCGCGCCAGTGGGCGAGCATGATTCGACGCTTCTTCCGCAACTGCTCCACGAGGTCGGGGCCGAGGATGAAGGTATCCTCGCCCAGGGGCTTCTCAGCCGTAATGAGGACGTGGTCAGTCCCCTCCTCTTCAACGAGGGCGATGAGTTCGAGGGCGTTGTCCAGCTCGTCTCGGACAATCTGGTAGACCTGGGTCCGCTCCGGATCGCCTGCGTGGCGCTCACCTAACTCCCACATCCCTTCACGAGGCTGGCTCCGCTCCAACAGAAGGCCGAACTCAAGTGCATGCCGGGCGCTCCGGTAGAGGCACCGGGTGATAGCGATGGCCCGGACGGTGAGTTGAGCAGATTCCACTCCCTTCTCGACCACGGCTTCGAACGCCCGACCGGCGCGGCCCAGCGACGAATCAACGGTGCCAAACCACGCATTCCGCAGGCCAGCGTCGCGGGAGGGTCCGACGACGTCACCCGCCCGACCCCCGTGAATGTCCAGGATGTTGAGCCTGGCCTCGTCTGCGAAGCCGCTGAAAACGTGGGGGACCCAGAAGCTTCTCTCCTCGTCGGTCAGCTCTTCAGGGAAAGCGACCAGGGGACGGGTGAGCCAGCGGGCCGAGAGGTCGCCGTACATGATGCAGTGGTGGGGCCTGGGTCGGACCGAGCGGAGCCTGAAGTACTCGTGAAGCTCGTACCAGGCCTGGACCATGGCCTCAGTCGACTCGGGACCGTAGAGCTCACGGGCCACCTCCTCCAGGAGCGCCAGACGGTCCTGAACCGCGTTCGTAGGCTTCTGATGGAAGGCCTGGATGAGACGGACCAGAAGCTCGAGAGTCGGCAGTTCGACGTGGGCCTTCTGGTACTCGGTTGCCAGGCTGAAGAGAACGGTCTGGGGGCGTTGGCTCTTTATCCTCTCCAACTGTCCGAGGAAGCCCAGGGGGTCCGCCATGTGTCGCAGGGGATAGGTGCTGCTGAGGTTGCCTGCGAGCCGTCCGGTCCCACCCTGCGCTGACTCGGGCAGGAGATGGGCCTCCTCTAAGAGGAGTGGCCGACACAGCTCAGCGCTCTCGGCCGGGCGCACGTTGGTCATGAAGGTTTCAACCTGGCAGCCGGCCTCACGGGCGCCCTCGACGACGACCCGGTGGAAGGCAGCCACGTGAGGGGGTGTTCCCGCCGGTCGGCACCAGCGCGGTCCGTTGGGACGGTTGTAGAGGATGGGCGCATAGCAGAAGCCGGAGCCGGCGTCGTTGGTCTTGAAGAGAAAGGTGTCGATGATGCCGATCCGCCGACAAAGCTCAGCGACGGCTTCACGGTACACCTCCTGGACCTCGGGCTGGAGCAGACAGGGGCTCCAGACGGGATTTCGGCTTCGGCGGGGATGGTCGATACGCGGCCCGCGCCAGTTGGGAAAGGCTTCGTACACGCGCTCACGCTGGTAGACGGGCTCGTTGCCGAAGAAAGCAGCCTTGAAGGCGACCTCCTTGAGCACCTCGACCTTGGCGTCCATCAGGGCCAGGTTCTCCTCGGCAAAAGCAGTGTCGAGATAGGGGCGCAGCCTCCCGGGCACGACGAACTTGAAGATGCTGGGAGTGTTGACGGAGTAGTCGAGGTAGCTGTCGCCCGGGTCGGTGAGCTCCTCGCCGTGCTTGCGGGTCAGTGTCCCCACCTCGACAGAGATGTCAAAGAGCTCGCTCAACCCGCCCAGCACCTTCACGAACTTCGCGAACGTGTCCAAGTCCCGCACCGGGGCGAAGACCACCAGCTTCTGTCTGACCATCGAACGGACCTTTCTCGACTGCTTCCTACTCCTCCGCCGATTCCAGCCAGTCGTCCAAAGGTGCGATGGCGGGGAGTTCACCTGCAGGCCCCTCTCCCTCAGGAGACGGCGTCAGCAGGACGACGATGCGCAGCTTGCCCTTGCGGCCGGGCACGCGAATGTACAGCTCCTTCACACCGGGCTGCTGGGTCTGGGGTTCCGGGGCCGATGCCGGTTTGACCTCAAAGGCCATCCCTTCAGGTTCAAGAATGCGAGCCTCCAACTGCCAGTCCCCCTGGCTCAGCAGAGCACGCTCGCCCTGAAGCTCCACTTCGGCCGGCGTGAGCACCGTCCAGATGACGTCCGCCTCGCCCTTGGCCTCCAATTCGTCCTGAACGAGGACCTGCTTGCGGTCGACGAGAGCCATCCCCCGACGGACGCTGACAGCCCACTCCGCATAGGCCTCCGACAGGTCGGCGACCGCCCAGGCCCGTTCAGGCTTCGAGCCGAAGCCGACGATGGGGGCCTTGGCACGGTAATCCTGGTTCTGGCCGTCGAAGCTCAAGGTGTTGTGGCTGGCCGTGCTCAACCGGTAGTACCG
>CAZIBA010000041.1:0-9583 GCA_964536795.1 uncultured Planctomycetota bacterium
CCCTCGTCTTATCCTGCGGGGCGGGCCCCGTTCCCCCAGGCTCGTCGCCGCCGCCGACGTGGCCTACCTCCCTGCCACCAAGCGTCTAATTGCTGCGCTGGTGGTAATGCGGAGACCCCAGCGTGTGCCCAGGCCGGTCTCGCCCGGCCTGGAGGGGAAGGGATCACAGGCAGGTGGGACAGGACCCGCCCGGGCACCCGGCGCCGAAAGGGAGTGGGAACTGGTCGAGCAGGTGGCCGTCGATGGACCGGCGACCTTCCCCTACGTCCCCGGACTCCTGAGCTTTCGCGAGGCGCCGCTGGTGCTGGACTGCTTCGCCAGCCTGCAGACGACGCCGGAGCTCGTGCTGGTGGACGGACAGGGCATCGCCCACCCGCGCGGGTTGGGCCTGGCCAGCCACCTGGGGCTCTGGCTGGACCTGCCCACCGTGGGCTGCGCCAAGAGCCGACTGGTGGGTGAGTACGAGGAACCGGGCCCGTCCAAGGGCGAATGGACTCAGCTCTCCTACCGGGGAAAGCTCATCGGCGCCGTGGTGCGGACCCGCGACGGGGTGAAGCCCCTCTTCGTCTCACCTGGACACCGGGTGGGCATCAGCCAGGCGGTGCGCCTGGCTCTTCTTTCGACGGGCCGCTACCGCCTGCCCGAACCCAATCGCCTGGCCCACGGCACAGCCGAGGCGAAGAAGCGGCAGCTCTTCGGGGACGCCTGAGCGCGGTCTTCCTGCCCGCGGCAGGTGGGCTGCTCGGAGTGTGAGGCTTGACTTGGCCGGGCCTGGTCCGTAGGATGCGGTCTGTCGGTCGACGGGTGGTCCTTCCGTGAGGGTTTTGAGGATGCGACGTGGCCTGCGCTGGGCAGCTCTGGCTTCTGTCGTCGCGCTGGCTGTCGGCGGCTGCGCCGGCGAGGCCGAGCAGATCCGTCGGCTGAGTTCACCCGTACCCCAGTACCGCTTCGACGCTGCCATCTGGCTGGCCGGGCACGGTTCGGAGGCCAGCCTGCCCGCCCTCATCGATGGACTGGAGGACCGAGACCCGAGTGTGCGCTGGGCGGTGGTGCAGGCCCTGCGGGAGCGGACCGGCGAGCGGTTCGGCTACCAGCCCGGAGACCCCGAGCCCCGCCGACTGGAGGCGGTGGAGCGTTGGCGGAACTGGTGGCAGGGGCGCCAGGGCGGAGGGCCGGAGGCGCCCGGAGGCGACGAGCGGGGACCGGGAAGCGAGAAGACCGTTGCCGACGTCGGAGAGGCGCCCCAGCAGGGCGAGGTCCCCGAAGAGGGAACCAGTAGTGAGTGAAGAGGTGACCGTGGACGTCACCCGCGCTGACTCTGAAACCGTGGTCAGCATAGGTGGCGAGATCAACATGTCGAGCTCGCCGCAGCTCCGTCGGAGTCTCCTCCAGGTGACGGGTGAGGGGCCGGCCCGCCTGGTGGTGGACCTGAGCGGGGTCACCTACATCGACACTTCGGGCATGGCCACCCTGGTGGAGGCGCTCCAGCGCACCCGCGACCGGGGAGGGCGGCTCGCCCTTCGCGGACTGCGGGCCAAGATCCGGGCCGTCTTCCGCCTGGCCCGCCTCGA
This sequence comes from uncultured Planctomycetota bacterium, assembly GCA_964536795.1. GTDB lineage: Bacteria > Planctomycetota > DG-23 > CBDVDV01 > CBDVDV01 > CAZIBA01. The sequence goes on from CAZIBA010000041.1 coordinate 1,572, forward strand.
TGAGGTATTCCCCATTGACGACGCAGCCGACTGAGTCCGAAGGCCGCCCCCGGCCTCTCAAGGTCCCGGTCGTCGACAGCGTGGCCGGCTACCTTGGCCGCTACGTCGAGGAGTCTGTCCGGACGTTGGGCGGCATGACCCTGTTGGCGGGGGTGTCCTGCCGCTGGTTGGGCCGGTTACTCACCGGCCGGGCCAAGCTCACCCGCTTCCGCTGGCGGGCCATCATCAACCAGATGGTGCGCGTGGGCGTGGACGCTGTGCCCATCATCTGTCTCACCGTGTTCTTCGTCGGCGTCATCATCGCCCTGCAGATGGCCCACGTGCTGGAGAAATTCGGTGTCATCCGCTACGTGGGCAGCGTGGTGGGCGTGTCCATCGTCCGCGAGCTGGGACCGCTGTTGGCAGCGGTGGTGATGAGCGGCTTCGCCGGCGCGGCCATCGCCGCCGAGATCGGCACCATGCAGGTGAGCGAAGAGATAATGGCCCTGGAGACCTCGGCCCTGGACCCGGTGCCTTTTCTGGTGGTGCCCCGGCTGCTGGCCTGCATGCTCATGATTCCCGTGCTCACCGTCATCGCCGATTTCGTGGGCATCTTCGGCGGCTTCCTCATCGGCTCGGGACTGCTTAAGATCGCCCCTGGTGTCTACCTGGACAAGACCATCGATTACCTGGTCAACAAGGACATGATCACCGGGCTCATCAAGGCCGAGGCCTTCGGTATGCTCCTTTGCCTGGTGGCCTGCTACCAGGGCTTCCGGGTGACCGGGGGCGCTGAGGGTGTGGGCCGGGCCACCACCCAGGCCGTGGTGCTGGCCATCGTCTACATCGTCCTGGCCGACGCCCTGTTCACCATCACCTTCTACTTTCTGTGGCCGTAGCCATGACCGAAACCGTCACTGCTGCCCAGCCGGCCTCGGACACCGACGAAGTGGTCATCTCCGTGGACCACGTGGCCAAGAGCTTCGCCGGCCGACCGGTGCTCAAGGACGTCTCCTTCACCGTCAGGCGGGGCAAGACCGTGGTGGTCATCGGGGCCAGCGGCTGTGGCAAGAGCACACTCATCCGCATCATGGCCGGCGCCTACCGGCCCGATGCCGGCAGGGTGGTGCTCTTCGGCCACGACCTCGAGGAGCTCGGTCCGGAGGGCCTGGCGGCCGTGCGTCGGCGTTTCGGTATGGTGTTCCAGTTCGGGGCCCTCTACAACTCGCTCACCGTGGCTGACAACATCGCCCTGCCACTGCGCGAGCACACCGACCTGAACGACCACATCATCGACATCATGGTGGACATGAAGCTCCAGTTGGTGGGCATGCAGGGCATCCAGGACCTGATGCCCGAGCAGTGCAGCGGGGGAATGAAAAAGCGGGTGGGCCTGGCCCGGGCCCTGGCCCTGGACCCCGAGGTGCTCTTCTACGACGAACCCACCGGAGGCGTGGACCCCATCATGGCCGGGGTCATCGACCAGCTCATCGCCGACCTGCGCGGGACCCTGGGCGTCACCTCGGTGGTGGTGACCCACGACATGCACAGCGCCTTCCGTCTGGCCGACCGCATCCTTATGCTGCACGAGGGACTGGTGGTGGCCAGCGGGACCCCGGAGGAGTTCCGCAGCTCCAAGGTCCCCGTCGTCCAGCAGTTCATCCGGGGGGAACCCGAGCCGCCGAGCAACCTGGACGGGTGGGGGGTGAGGCGCCCGTCTGAAGGCCTACCCGGGGGCGGTCGAGGCCGCCCTTAGGCAACCTGTGGAGGAAGCGATGGAGTACGACCGCTCGGAGATAAAGGTGGGCCTGGTCCTGGTGGTCGGCATCGTGCTGCTGATCGCCTTCTTCGCCATCATCAACCGCTGGACCGCCGGTGAGGAGTGGCGGGCCAGCGCCCGTTTCGCCCAGGTGAAGGGCCTCAAGCGGGGCGCCAGCGTGCAGTACGCCGGCGTGCGCTGTGGTCAGGTGGCCGAGCTCCGCTACGTCACCGTCCCCCACCCGGAGGGCGAGAAGCTCGTCACCCGCGTCGAACTGGTGCTGGCCATTGATGCCGACGTCCCCCTGAGCGACAAGGACGTGGCCTTCATCGACCGCAGCCTCACCGGCGAGGTGGTCGTGGAGATCGAGCCCGGTCCCGGCAACCACAATGAACCGGGGCAGGACGTCATCCTCATGGCCAAGGAGGTGCCCACCTTCGCCTCGCTGATGGAGACGGTGAAGGTCCGGCTCGACGAGATCAGCGACTTCGCCCAGGCTCAGCGACCCGTCGTGGAGGAGGCCCTGGACAACTTCCGCGACACCTTCGCCAACGGCCGCGAGGCCGCTGGCCGCCTGGCCGAGCTGCTCGCCGACGAGGGCGAGCTGGAACAGGTCCTCTCCGAGCTACGGGAGTTCGCCGCCGCCGCCGACGACACCCTGGACGAGAACCGCCAGGCCCTGAACTCCGCCGTGGAGAACGCCTCCGACTTCTTCGCCCAGGCCCGGAAGACCATCGAAGAGCTGAGTCCGGGCCTCTCCACCTCCGCCGCCAGCCTGGAGGACGTCACCGCCCGGGTCCAGGAGTTCCTCAGCGAGCACGGCCCCGAGCTGGGCGACGCCGCCGACCACCTGGCCCAGCTCAGCCAGCGTCTGGACGCCCTGGTGGCCGACGGTCAGCCCCGCGTCGAGGCTACGCTCGAAGACCTGCGCCAGACCGCTGCCACCGTGCGGGTGACCGTCGAGGACCTCCGTCGGAACCCCTGGAAGCTCGTGCTCCGGCCCCTGGGCGAGGACGCTTACACCCAGAACCTCTTCGACACCGCCCGCGAGCTCGTCCTCACCACTGCCGAGTTGGCCCGCACGGCCGAGCACTTGGACCGGCTGAGGACCCTGGACTTGTCCGAAGCCGACGACGCTCGAGTGGCCGCCGCACTGGAGAGCGTCGCCGCCCGGCTCGCCCGTTCGGCCGCCCTCCAGGAGGAGCTCTGGGAGGCCCTCAAGTCCGGTCGTCGCTGAGCCCGCCGACCCACCCACGCCCTTGATAGCGCCCTCGGCCGCTGCTATAATCAAACGGGCAGGGAGTCCGCTCCCTTCACCTGGTTGGGCCTTCGGAGGAGGTGATGGCCGAGTCCTGTGACGTGCTGGTCTGTGGGGCTGGTCCGGCCGGCAGCACTGCGGCCCTGGAGCTGGCCCGGGCGGGGTGTTCCACGGTCCTGGTGGACCGGGAGACCTTCCCTCGGGACAAGGTGTGCGCCGGCTGGGTGAACGCCCGGGCCTTCAGCGAGTTCGACTTCCTGAGCGGCCGGGCTGGGGAGCTGACCGAACGTTCCTTCTCCGCCCTCACCTTTCTCAGTCCCAACCTGGGCCAGCGCACCACGTATGAGGCCGACGAAGCACTCGGCTACCTGGCCTCCCGGAGGGACTTCGACCACGGTCTCCTGCGTCTGGCCGCCCAGGCCGGGGTCACCGTCCTGGAGGGCGTGGCCGTCGAGGAACTCAGCCGGGACGAGGGCTCGGTCACCGTCGGCCTGGCCGACGGTCGCCGTTACCGGGCCCGGTTCCTGGTGGGAGCGGACGGCGTGACTACCACGGTGGGGAAGCTGAGCGGACTCAACCCGGGCTTCTCAGACGAGCACCTGGTGGTGGCCGTGGAACAGGAGTTCCCCGCTTCCGAGGATTTGGCGGAGGAGTCCGACGACGGGAGCTGTATCCTGGTGGCCCTGGCCTACGACTACGTGCCGGGCTACGGTTGGGTGTTCCCCCATCGGCGGACGCTCTCGGTGGGGGTGGGTGCGCGGATGAGTCGCATCTCCAACATCCGGGAGACCCAGCGGAAGTTCGTGTCCGACCTGCGGGCGGGCGGGCTGCTGGCGGACGGGGCGGAGGGGGGCGAGGCCCGCGCTGCCGTCCTGCCGGCCGGCGCGGCACTGCAGCTCGACCTGGTGGCCGAGGGACGGGTGTTCCTGGTAGGTGATGCCGGCGGCTTCGTGGCCGCGGCCAGCGGTGAGGGCATCTTCCCAGGGATGATGAGCGGTCGTCTGGCCGCCCGGGCCATCGCTGAAGCCTGCGCCCGGGGCTCCGAAGCGGAGGCGGCCGGCCAGTACCGGGCTGAGGTCAGGGAGGAGTTGGCGGGTCCCCTGGCGATGCCCTCTGTGGACCTGTCGTTGGTGATGGACCAGCTCTTCCGGGACCAGCGCGTGGCCGACAGGCTGGCCCGGGCCTTTCTCTTCGGGGAGCCCATTTGAGGAAGGTGGACGCAGGAGGGGGAGCCGTCCCCGGGAAGGAGGTCGTAGGGATGCGTGCACGGTGGCAGCGAGCGGTGGCAGCCTTCACCCTGATCGAGATCACCATGGTCAGCGGCATCATCGGCGGGGCCCAGGGGTCCTACGCCGGGGCCCTGAACCGGGCCAAGAGGCAGGTCTGCGAGCACAACCTGAAGCAGATCTACCAGGGGCTTCTGATGAAAGACCTCTTCGACGGCGGTCTGCCCAAGATCTCTTTCTACTCCAAGGACCCCAAGAAGGACCCCAACAGCCTGCTCCGGGTCCTGGGGCCGGAGTACGCCGGCGTCCTGGTCTGCCCCTGCATCCCGGAGGACATCAAGAAGAGCGGTCTCACCTACGTCTTCAACGATGAGCTGGGTGGGAAGTCGCTCGACACCGTCCCCAGGCGCCGGACCACCTGGCTGGTTATGGGCATGACGGCCGTCGTCCGCGACCCCAAGGACCCCAGGAAGCTGGCCGGCCAGCAGCCTCACTCGGGCGGGGTGAACGTCCTCTACGCCGACGGCCACATCGAGTTCACCAAGACCCCGCCCCGGCTCCGGGCCGTCGATGCTCCCAAGGAAGAGGGGGAGCAGGAGCAGGAGCCGGCGCCGCCTGCTCCCGAACCACGACCCCAGGGCCCCTCGGGGTTGCCCGACCGCGTGCGCTCCCTCATCCCGGGCGGGTGACGGGACCAGCAGCAGGAAGGAGACGATAACCCAGATGCACTTCACCCGTTGGGTCCGCAGACACGAACGTACCGTCATGGTCGTCCTGGCGGTGACTCTGGCCGTGAGCTTCGGCGCAGGCTCGGGACTGCCCCGCATGATCCGGTCGGCGCTGGGTGGCTTCCTGGGCCGCGGCGAGGGGGCCGGGACCGTGGTCGCCTACATGTTCGACGAGCCCGTCACCGAGGACGACTTCGGCTGGTTCAGTGTCCGCTGGGGGAGGTTCCCCTTCGCCGTGGAGAACATCGACGAGGCCTGGACGGCCTTCGCCGCCGTGCGCCTGGCCCAACGGCTCGGCATCCGGGTATCCGACGACGAACTGAAGAAGCAAGTCTGGTCGCTGCCCGTCTTCTTCGACGACCCCCAGGACCCGCAGGGCCGCTTCAGCCGGGAGCGGTACGAGGCCCTCCTGAGCTCACGGAAGATGAGCAAGCCCGACTTCGAGGAAACCATGCGCGAGTTCCTGGCCGTCCTCAAGCTCCGCAGTCTCCTGTTCGACACCGCCCTGGTGACCTCCGCCGAGGTCTGGCCCCAGTACCGCGACAGGAACCTGTCTTACCGCACGGCCGCTGTGCGTTACCCGGTCGAAGACTACCTCGCTGACGTGCCCGAGCCGAGTGAGGAGGAGCTGGCCGCCTTCTTCGAGCAGCAGAAGGAGGGCCGGTACCGCCAGCCCGAGCGCATCCAGGTTGAGGTGCTGGCCGCGCCCTACGACGCCTTTGCAGGTGAACTGGAGGTGACCGAAGAGGAGGCCCGCGCCTACTACGAGGCCCACCCGGACCTCTTCCCCGCACCGGCCGACCCCCAGGAGGCCGGCGAGAAGCCGCTGGCGGCCGTCCGACCCTTTGACGAGGCCCGTGAGGAGGTGCTCGAGAAACTCCGTCTGGACCGGGCCCGGGAGCGGGCCGAGGCCGCCTTGGATGACGTACGCAAGCAGCTCCTGGCCGAACCCGAGACCACCCTTGCCTCGCTGGCCGAGGCCAGTGACGGCAAGCTTCAGTCGGCCACCACCGAGTTCTTCGCCAGTGACGAGCTGGCCGATGTCCCCCTCCTGGGCGAGTCCTTCAGTCCCGACTCACCTTTGCTCGCCTCACTGTTCCGGCTCGACGAGAGCAAGCGGGAGGTAAGCAGCGTGATAGCGGGCGAGGACGCCAGCGTGCTCTGCCGACTGCTGGCCCGGGAACGCGCCCGGGTCCCGACACTGGAGGAGGTGAAGGAGGAGGTGGCCAGCGATCTCCAGCGGGACCGGGCGGCCGAGCTGGCCCGCCAGACGGCGGCCTCCCTCTCCGACGAGCTCACCGAGAAGGGGCTCTCGCTCACCTCGGAGGAGGTGAAGGGCCGGGGGCTGGAGGTGACCGTCTCTTCTTGGTACAAGGCCTACGACAGTGACGCGCCCGATTTCGCCAAAGGGGTGCCGGGTCACAAGGCGGGCGACATGGCGGCCCTGAAGACGGCGGATGCTGCCTACCTGATCGAGGTGCTGGAGACCCGTCCGCCCACTGAGGCCGAGTTCCAGGCCGACGTGGAGCAGGAGAAGAGGTTTACGGAGATGATCAGCCGCCGGTGGGTGCTCCCCAGTCGCTGGGACGCCATCGTCCGTCGTGAGACGGGTCTGGAGGTCCTCAAGCCGCCCGAGGAGGAGCAGGAGGAGCCGGGCGACCTCGAACCCGAAGAGCAGCCGGCCGAGGAGGCCGGCCCCGAACCTGAAGGGCAGTCGGCCACTTTCCCCGGGGCCTCGGCCGCCGGGCAGCCGGCCGAGTCCCCTTCCGCGGGCGGGTCGGTGCCAGAGTCGCAATGAACGTGGTACGCTCAACGGAGGAGCTTCCCCCTGAGGCCGCAGGCGCGGTCGTCACCCTGGGTGTGTTCGACGGTGTCCACCGCGGTCACCAGGCCGTCATCTCCCGGACCGTCGCCCGGGCGCGCGAGTTGAACGTTGCCTCCGCCCTGGTGACCTTCGATGTCCACCCTGAGGAGGTGCTGTCCAAGAGCGCTCCCTGCGCCCTCACCTCCTTGGAGCACCAACTCGCGCTCATCGGCGAGCTGGACATCACCCAGGCGTTGGTCCTGGAGTTCACCGAGGCCCTGGCCGCTATGCCGGCGGAGGAGTTCGCTCGCTCGGTCTTCCGCGACGGGTTTCGTGCCCAGGTGGTGGTGATGGGTCGTGAAGGTAGGTTCGGTCGCGACGGCGCAGGTACGCCTGAGAAGCTGGCCCGCTGGGCCAAGCCCTGGGGGTTGCGCGTCGAGTTGGTCGAGTCGGTGTTGGTCGAGGGCCGGTCCGTCTCCAGCACGCGCATCAGGCAGGTCGTCCTCCGGGGCGAGATGGAGGACGCCGCGCTCCTGCTGGGTCGTCCCTTCTCCGTGCTCGGGACCGTGGTCCGAGGAGCAGGCAAGGGCCGGACCCTGGGTTTTCCCACGGGGAACCTGGACCCGGGTCAGGAAGCCTGTCCGCGTGGGGGCGTGTACGTCGGGCGTGTGAAGCTGGATGGGAAGTGGAGAGCTGCGGCCGTGGTCGTTGGAGGCAAGCCGACTTTCGAGACCGAGAGCCGCGGCCCGGCTCACCGCACCATCGAGGTGCACGTTCTGGACTTCCACGGGGACCTTCTGGGACAGCACCTGGAGGTGCAGTTCCTGGCTTTCCTGCGGGAGCTGGCTCGCTTCCCCGATGCCCAGGCGCTCTCAAACCGGATCGAGCGGGACGTGGCCCAGGTCCGCGCTTACTTCCGTGAGCACGCCTCGGCCACACGAAAACCTGCAGCGGCCCCTTGACCACGGGTATACGAGCCGTATAGTGGAAGGGCAGTGCTGGGAAGCACTCTGGCCGACCAACCGGGCGGGTAGCTCAGTCGGTAGAGCACAGGACTGAAAATCCTGGTGTCGTCGGTTCAACTCCGACCCCGCCCACCAGCCTCTGTCTGCTGTTTCCCGGCGTTCCCGCACACGCCCGAGCCTCACCCACGTCGTGCCAGGGCCTCCGGGAGCGAGGAAGGTGTGCGGGGCGGTGACGGGAGGCTTGACCGGGCGGGCGGAGGTGGTAGAATTTGTGTATGAAGAGAGGGTATTTC
>CAZIBA010000042.1:0-9455 GCA_964536795.1 uncultured Planctomycetota bacterium
CCATCTCACCCGCACCCAGAACCAGAGCCGTCTTCCCCCGGAAGTCGTCAAAGATGTGGCTGGCGAACTCCACCGCCACCGAGGCCACCGACACCCGCCCCCAGCCCAGAGGGTGGGAGGAGTGGATCTGCTTGGCCACCCGGAAGGCCCGTTGGAATAGAGCGTGGAGGACCGGACCGAGGGAGGAGTTCTGCTGGGCCGTGCGGTAGGCGGCCTTGAGTTGACCCAGGACCTCCGTCTCCCCCACCACCATGGAATCCAGGCTGCTGGCCACCAGGAAAACGTGACGGACGGCGTCCACTTCCTCCAGATAGGTAAGGTGGAAGGCGAAGCGCCCGACCCGAACACCGGAGGCCCGGGCCAGGAGTCCCTTGAGCGGCCCCTGGCAGTCGCCCTCGGGCGCACACGCCCCCAGGAGTTCCACTCGGTTGCACGTGGCCAGGTAGGCCAGCTCGCGCAGGCCCTCGCTCCGACGAAACCCAGCGAGCAGGCGCTCGACGGCTTCCTCGTCCAAGGCCAGCTCTTCGCGCAGTTCCACCGGGGCGGTCTTGTGACTGACTCCCGCGAGAACCACCTTGAGCGCCACCGCTCCCTCGCTCCCCGCTCACAGGCCCACGTACCCACCCCCCAGAAGCCCATCGACCAGCAACGACATCACGTCCCTCGCCATCGTGCCCAGCCGGAATACCTGCGCAGGCCGCTGACCATCAAGACGATCCACCGGCGCCACTCACCAGTCGGCCAAGCACCTTGCGGGCGTAACGACGGGCAGCGGGGAGCCCCTCCTCTTTCAGTATGGAGTGGACGACCTCAGAGGTCAACTCCTCAAAGAAGAGCCTGCGGTCCCGGGGGGAAGCGAGCTCCGCCCGCGCCCGGGGTCGGAACTCGGCCAGGAGTTCAAGCCACCGGGCGTAGGTCTCGTCGAGCTGGGTGCTCAGACGCTCCTTGATCTTCCGGGCCAGGAGGGGGCTTGCACCCTCCGTAGAGATGCTCACCGTGAGCCGTCCGCGAACGAACTGCGCCGGCACGATGAAGTTGCCCGCCCCGGCGTCGTCGACCACGTTCACCAGCAGGCCGCGCCGGTCGGCTTCCTCGGCCACCTTCCGGTTCAGGGCATCGTCGTCGGTGGCGGCGACCACCAGCCAGACCCCGCGCAGATCGGAAACCCGGAAGCGCCGACGGATCCGCTTGACCCGTCGGGAGCGGCGCAGCCCCGGGCAGAAACGGTCGGCCACCACGGTCACCCGGCCCCCGCAGTCGGCCAGGACACGGGCCTTCCTCCAGGCCACCTCCCCCCCGCCCACCACCAGGCATCGGCGGCCGGACAGGTCCAGATGCACTGGGTACCGCCGGGCCATGAGCGTGGCCTCCGCAGGCTCCTATCGGTCAAAGGGCAGCGGCACAGGCGCCCGCTTCAGCTCCCGGACCGTGGGCAGGAGCACGGCTGGAGCCAAGGCGAGCTCCCCGCTCACCAGCTCCACCAGCTCCCGACAACTCCTCAGGTCCGGACCGTGGACCATAGCGTACAGGTTGTACGGCCAGTCAGCAGCCGGGGCCCGCAGATAGCAGTGGGTCACCTCCGGGTGTCCGGCCAGGGCCTCACCCACCTCCTGGACCCGCCCGGCCGGCACCTCCCAAGCCACCAGGACGTTCCCGGAAATCCCAACCCGCCGTTGATCCACGATGGCTGCCAGCCGTCTGACCACCCCTGCCTCAAGCAGTCGGCGAAACCGCTCCAACACCTCCCCCACCGAGAGACCCAGTTGCTGGGCCAACTCCCCGTACGGGTCAAGGACCAGCGGCAGGCCCTCCCGGCTGACGGCGAGGAGTCGCCGATCGATATCATCCAGCACCGTCGGCCTCCTCGGCGTCGTCCAGGGGGAACTTGAGGGAGAGTTTGTAGCGTTGCTCAGCGGGCAGCTCCAGCAGCCGACGGACCCCGGGCTGCTCGGCCACCAAGCGAACTACCTGGAGCAGCCGATCCCGGTCGGCGGCCAGTACCGTGCACCAGAGGTTGAGCTGGTGGTCGCGCTGGTAGTTGTGGGTGACCTCGGGGAAGGAGTTGACGAAGTCGGTGACTTGGTCGAAGGCTTCGGGGTCCACCTCCAGGGCCAGGAGGGTGGAGACACATCCCAGGGCGTCGGCGGCCAGGACCGGCCCCAGTCGGCGGATGACTCCCAGTCGGCACAGCCGGGCAGTGAGCGAGAAGGCCTCGTCAGCCGAGAGGTCCAGGTCCTCGGCCAGTTGCCCGTAGGGGTCGGCCTGGAGCGGGAAGCCCCGCTGGAGCCGCTCCAGGAGACGCCGTTCAATTGCCGTCAACCCACCAGCCACCACGAGCCCCAAAACAGAAGGGGCAGGATGACTATCCCGCCCCTTTCGCCGCACCAAGATGTCGTGGTCAGAACCGGGCCTCACTCGGCCGGCTTGAGTGTGACCTTCTTCTCCACCAGGACGGCCACGATCTGCTCGGTCGGGAACGGGCCGGCCGAGAGGGCCCGACCGGCTGCCTCCCGGATGGCCTCGCTCTCGTCATCGAGCAAGCTCTCCAGCATTCCGTAGGTCGGCTTGGGGGCCTCCGCCATCGCCCCCAGGATGACCCGGGCCGCATCCAGGGCCGCCAGCCTGGTCTTCTCATCCCGTTCGCTGTCGGCACCCATGGTGAGCACGGGCCCAAGGGCCGACGGTTCGCGAGCGTTGCCCAGCGCCTCCAGCACGGGGAGTCTCACGGCCTCGTCCTCGCTCTCCATCACCAGTAGCAGGGCACCGGCGGCAATGCTGGCATCCAGCACCGTACCACCCCGGCTCAGCTTGGCCAGGGCGGCCGCTGCCATCCGCGCCACCTCTTCCTTGGCGACGCTCAGCTCGCTGTAGGCCCCCGACTCCGGCATCAGTTGAGCGAGCACCTTAGCCAACCCCGCTTCGGTGATATCCCGAGGCACGGAGACCTCGGCCTGGCCTTCGAGGGCTTCCACCTCGGCCTCGGCCGGGGTTACCACCACCCGGCAGGCGTAGCGGACGGGGAACTCCCCCAGGACCGGACGGAGCTCGACCATCAAGTCAGCGTCGGCCACCACCAGCTCCGCGGTGGGCAGGCCGCCACACACGTCGCTGGCCTCCTCCAGGCCGCCCACGCCCAGCACCTCGTAGCCCAGGGCTCGCAGGTGACCCTGGAAGGTGTTGCGGAGCTCAGCGTCGGCGCTGGCAACCAGCGCCGTCTTCACCCCACTGCCCCAGAGGACCCCCCAGGCGAGGTAGGGAACCACCCGCTCCTGACACTCGAAAGAGGTGGCTGGTGCGGCCTCGGCCAGGGCCTCGGCGGCGCAGAAGTTGAGCACCTGGTCGGGGAAGTCCAGGGTTTCGATGAGTGAGTTGCCCGCGATCGTCGTGTCGGCGTCCTCAAGGCCCTTGCCGGCGAGCACGGAACGAAGCACGGAGATCACGTCCAGGGCCAGCTCGGGCTTGTCGTGCTGGAGCTGCCGACGCAACGCCCCCAGCAGGGCCGGTTTGCCAGCGCTGGCCAAGAGCAGCTTGATCCGACCGGCCAGTTCCTCGTCGGCCTCATCGGCCTTCTCTCGCTTCTCGACGAAGTAGACGCTGACCAGGAGCTCGTTCAGTTGAGCGTCGCCGGGAGCGGCCGCCAGACCTTCGTAGCAGGCCAGCTTGCAGCGCTCCAGGTAGTAGTCGCGTCGGGACACCTCCAGAGACACGATGGCCTGCTTCTCGGCGTCCCACTGCCAGAGCGGCACCGTGGGCTCGAAGTAACCGGGCTGCACCGTTTCCGACTCGTAGTAGTAGAGTTGAGCCAACTCGTAGTAGTAGTCGGCAGCGCTGCGCTCCGCCGCCCCTTCGAAGATGGCCTCCAAGGCGGCCCGGGCGCCGGCACGAACCGCGGCCGACTGATCCGCGTCCTCCAGCAGCGCCTTCAGCGGGGCCAGGGCCCGCAGGTCACCGGCCTTGCCCAGCAGGAACTCCACCTCCCGGCGCAGTTCGTCATCCCTCACCCTGAGAGCCTCGATGAGGGGAGCCACCGCGTGCTCGCCCAACGCCTCCAGGGCCAGTTTGACGTTGAGCTGCTGACGCTCGTCAGCGGCCCCGGCCAGCCTGGCGAAGAGGATGGGGACGGCCCGCTCACCGACCCGAGTCAACTTGTAGATGGCCGCCTGACGTTCGCTGGCCGTGCGCTGCAGGTCGGCCACCAGAGTTCCGACGTAGGCTGGGTCTCGGTTCAGGCGGTCCACCTCCTGGTTGGCCCGCTTGAGGAACGCGGCCACGGACTTGGTCAGCTTCGGCTCTTCCAGCATCCGCCCGAACAACTCGAAGCCCAGTGTCTCGCGAGCCGCCAGACACTTGGCCGGGGAGGGGTCCAGGTCCATCAGGGCCTGCCACTCCCGGGCGCACTCGTCGAGGTAGCCCATCTCGAAGAAGTCCTTGGCCTCGGCCAGCCGGAAATCGATCATCTCCGCAAGCTGGTTAGCCGGATCGGTGGGTGCCGGCGCCTGAGCCAGAACGGAGCCGACGACAGCAGTCACGGCCACACCGACCAGAACGGCGACCGACCCGCTGAATCTGTACGAACGCATCATAGCCCCTCCACGGTCCAGTGTGATGGGTGCGCGGAACCTCCCTCGGACGATAATGGTGGCATTGTAGTGGGTGGCCCCACACTGTCAAGCGAAAAAAAACCCACAGAACGGGCCTTTGACCGCCTCTTCGGCCGGCCGGAGCGGTTCCCCTCAGCCCTCCTCGACCCCGGACCGACCGGGGTCAGCTTAGAGGTCGCGCTCGGGAGCCACCAGGTCCTCGTAGGTCTCCCTCCGTCGGCAGAGGCGGTAGCGTTCTCCCTCCACCAGCACCTCGGCCGCCCGCCGACGAGCGTTGTAGTTGGAGCTCATGCTCATCCCGTAGGCCCCGGCGCTGAAGACGACCAGCAGGTCGCCTGGTTCCACCGGAGGGAGGAGCCGGCCCTTGGCGAAGAAGTCGGCGCTCTCACAGATCGGTCCCACCACGTCGGCCGGGGTCAGCCCGGGGTGCTCCTCGCAGGGCTCCGACTCACTGCGGAGCGGCCAGATGCGGTGGTAGGCATCGTAGAGGGCGGGACGGATGAGGTCGTTCATCGCCCCGTCGGTGATGATGTAGCGGACCGGCCCGGCCCGCTTCACGTAAAGCACCCTCACCAGGAGTACGCCGGCGTTGCCCACGATGAACCGCCCGGGCTCCATCACCAGCCGACACCCCGCCTCCCGAAGCATGGGCACCAGGGCCTCGGCGAACTCAGCGGCCAGCTTGGCCTCGCCGCCACGGTAGTTGATGCCGAAACCACCACCCATGTCAACGTAAGGCACCCCGAAGCCCTCCGCCTGACAGAGTCGGCGGAACTCCAGCACCCGTCTCAGGGCCGTGACGTAGGGGGCCACCTCGGTGATCTGGGAACCGATGTGCATGTGCACACCCAACAGCTCCACGTCCTGGGACAGTGTCCCGCACAGGGCCAGCACCTCGCCGGCAGCGTCCAGGTCCAGGCCGAACTTGGTGCCCCGCTTGCCCGTGGTGATGTAGGTGTGGGTCCTGGGGTCCACGTCGGGGTTGATGCGCAGGGCCACCGGGGCCCGGTTCCCCGTCTCCCGAGCCACCTCGGCCGCGGTCTCCAGCTCCAGGGCACTCTCGACGTTGAGCATCAACACCCCGGCCTTCAGGGCCTGTCGGATCTCCTCCCGGGACTTCCCCGGGCCGTCCACGACCACCTTCTTCGGGTCGCCCCCGGCGGCCAGCACGCGGAAGAGCTCACCCCCGCTCAGGACGTCGAAGCCGCTCCCGGCGCCGGCCAGGAGCCTCAGCACGGCCAGGTTGCCGTTGGCCTTGACCGAGTAACAGATCAGGGGGCGGAGCTCGACAAAAGCCTCCTGGAGCCTGCGATAGTGTTCCAGGATGGTGCGGGCCGAGTAGACGTAACAGGGCGTGCCCACGGCCTCGGCCACCACGCTGAGGGGCACGTCTTCGCAGCAAAGCACGCCTTCACGGTGGCAGAAGTAGTCCATGGCCCTGCTCTCTCGTTCCCGGACACAGGCCAGACGTAACCGGCCGCCTGGCCTCGACCTCAACCCGACATTGTGGGGGGCGACGAGCGCCCTGTCAATGAAGAGGGCACGAGGGATCGACTCGCCCTCAGAACTCCATCCGCTCGAAGCGCCGGATCCCCAGCGCCAGGGGCACGGTCGTCACCGCCCCGGCCGCCAGCAGCGCGCCGCCCAGCGCCAGCCAGGGATACACCCGTGACCCAGCGGCCCAACCCGCCTCGAAGAGGACCTTGCTCAGCACCGCCGTCTGGGCCAGCATCACCGCCAGGAAGGCCAGCCCGGCCACCAGCGTGAGCGTCCCCCCGAAGCCAGCCACGATCTTCGAAGGGTCGCTCTCCCGCAGGTTCGGGTAGCTGGCCCCCAGACCCACGGCCAAGGCCGACAGCCCCACCCCCACCAGCACGGCCACCGAGAACTGCAAGACGGCCACCGGTACGGGCATCCCCAGCATCCAGTTGGAGAGGCCCACCAGCCCGCCGGCCAGCAGGACACTCCCGGCCAGGGCCGAAACGAACTTGGCCATCAGAAGCTTCCGTCGGCTGACCGGGGCCACCCCCACCACCCACATCTTCTGGGCCTCCAGACTCACCTGAGGGTAGACGAACCGGCTGGTGAAGGTGGCCAGGGTGAGGCAGGTCGCCCCCAGGTTCAGCAGCGACACCAGCAGCTTCCAGAACTCACCGCTGACGTGGTAGTAGAACCGGCGCAGGTTGAAGAAGTAGATGGCCAGGAGGCCGAAGAAGATGAGCACCTGCGACCACTGCACCGGGTCGCGGATGAAGCTCAGAACGTCCCGACGGATGAGCAGTCTGGTGGGCTCGTCCAGGTACCAGAAGAGCCCGCGCACGAGCCCGGCCACCAGCGAGCGTCGCCGGCGTCGGCGCCGCCCGTGGAAGCCCTGGGCCCGGGAGTAACTCAGGAGGTAGCTGCGGGCCGCGAACCGGTAGAGGAGCAGGAGAAGGAAGGCCGTGTTGCTGGCGATGACCAGGCTGAAGAAGGTGGCCCGGGCGGGATGGCCCCGCCCCAGAGCCAGGATGCTCTCGGTGAGCCAGTAGCTCGGGAGCAGCGAGCTGCGGACGAAGCGGAACCGCTTGAGCGCGTTCCACAGCCAGGCCTCGGTCAAGGGCATCCGTCCTCCCAGACCAGCCGTCAGCCGGTAGAGGAGGAACCCCACGCCGGCCGCCGCCGCCAGGCCCGCCCAGAGCAGGGCCCTTCGCCGGCCGCCGGGTAAGAAGCGGACGATGAGCAAAGTCAGGCCCGTCCCCAGGGCTGCCGGCAGCATCACGAAGGGGACAAGAAGAAGTGGGCCCAGCGGGAAGAAGTAGGCCGGGGCCCGGCCGGCAATTCCGTAGGCGAGCAGCACAGGTGCTCCCAGGAAGACCAGGGCCCAGGAGCTGAAGAGGAGGCTCTCCAGGAACTTGTACGCGAACAGGCTCTCCGGTCGCAGTGGCTGCCCCAACAGGAAGGTGCTCTCCCGGGAACGGAATAGGGCCCCGAAGCTGATGATGCCCGTGCTGAAGGTGATCATCACCAGCAGGGCGAAGAAGAGGAGCGAGAACAGTTGCTCCAGGAGCACCTCGCGGAGACCGGGAAAGCGGTCCACGAAGAGGAAGCTCCTCAGGAACCCCCAGAAGAGCCCGACCCAGAAACACAGGGCGAAGACCAGGATGAAACCCAACTTGAAGAGCGATTCCCGAACCAGACCCCGGACCCGATGACCCAGCTCCCGCAGTCGGGCGCGGACGAGGAGCCCCAGCTCCCCGCCTGGCCGGAGCGCCGGCGCCTCAGCCATCGGTCGGCCCCTCGGCTGCGGCCGTGAGACCCAGGTAGAGCTCCTCCAGCGACCCCTGCAGAGGGCTCAGGGAGTGGAGTTCTTCCAGCGAGCCGCAGGCGATGAGCTGGCCCCGATCGACGATGCCGATGCGGTCGGCCAACTCCTCGGCCACGCTCAGCATGTGCGTGCACATGAAGACCGTCACCCCGGCCCGGGTCCGTTCCCGGAGCACGTCCTTGACCAGCCTGGCGCTGCGCGGGTCCAGGCCCACCATGGGCTCGTCGATGACGATGGCCTGGGGCTCCGTGAGCAGGGCCGAGGCGATGACCACCCGCTGCTTCATCCCGTGGGAGTAGTCCTCGGTCAGCTCGTCGGCGTAACCCCGACAGCCGAAGAGCTCCAGCAGCTCTTCGCTCCGACGTCCCAGAGCTGCCCCGTCCATCCGGTGGAGTCGACCGACCAGCTCCAGGAACTCCCGTCCGCTGAGCTTCTCGTAGAGGAAGGGCTGGTCGGGGACGTAGCTGAGTCGGCGCTTCACCTCCATCGGCTCCCGGGCCAGGTCGTAGCCACAGACCCGGACCACGCCCGCCGTGGGACGAAGCAGCCCGGCGATGAGCTTAACCGTGGTGGTCTTCCCGGCCCCGTTGGGACCCAGGAAGGCGAAGAGCTCCCCCCGCTCCACCTGCAGGTTCAGGTCGGAGACGGCCTCCACTTGGCCGAAGCGCTTGGTCACCCCCTCCAGCTCGATCACGGCCTCCCCCCCACCGGCCTCCCGTCCTCCTCTTCCCGGACGAAGGTGAGCGGGACCGGCCAGTCGATGGTCTGGCGAAGCAGCTCCCCGTCGGCCGTCACCTCGGCCTCCACCTCCCGCCCCTCGTAGGTCAGCAGGAGCCGGTAGGTGCGGACCTGCTTCCCCCGCCAGGAGGAGCTCCCCTCGCCCACCACCCGTACCAGGGCCTGGGTGGGGGCCAGGTCACGTGGGTCCAGCACGTTGATCTCCCATTCCCTCCCCAGACGCAGGTTCCGGGCGGTGAGCATCGGCGCCAGGCCGTCGGCCAAGGGCATCTCCGGATCGAAGGGGACCCGGGCCGTCTGGGTCTGCCCACCCATCTCGAAGCCGAAGACCAGCTCCTCGCCCTGCACCACACCCCAGACTCTCACCGTAAGGAAAGAGCCGGACACGGTCATCTGAAACCGGCGCAGACGGTAGCCGGCCGTGACCCACACGTCGCTTCGCGCCCGCAGTCGCGTCAGCGACGCGAGCTGGCTCCGCTCGGGGTTCGGCAGACCCAACGCCACGTCGGTGTCGTTGTTGATGCGGATGGACCCGTCGGGCAGTGCCCTGGTGGTGCTGGTCGTGGTCCCCAGCCGTCGGCCGAAGGCATAGACGCCCATGCGCACCGTCCTCGGCTCCTCGACGGAACCCAGCACCGAGCGATAGCTCGCCGGGGCCCCCACCCTGAGCGCCGGAAGCACCTCCAGCCGCACCAGCAGCGCCATCATCACCGCCCAGAAGGCGACGATTCCCCAGGAGACCAGTCGGCCCACGTTCAAAACCCCACCCCGAAACCAAGCCCTCGAAGCCCCCACCCCTGCGCCCTTACTTC
>CAZIBA010000043.1:0-3205 GCA_964536795.1 uncultured Planctomycetota bacterium
CCCGCTTCGCCGTCAACATATAGCGCATAGAGCATAGCGACATCTCAAACAATGAACGGGATCAGGCGGCGGCCAGTTGTCCGCCTTCGCCGGCCATCTCCCGCAGGCGGCGGATCCGGTCGGCGGTGGGGGGGTGGGTGCTGAAGAGGCTGCTGGTCCAGCCTCTCTTCTTGAGCGGGTTGACGATATAGAGGTGGGCGGTGGCCTTGTTGGCCGACTGCAGGGGTGCCGGGTCGCTGGCCAGCTTCTCCAGGGCGTTGGCCAGTCCCTCCGGATAGCGGGTGAGCAGGGCGGCGCTGGCGTCGGCCAGGAACTCCCGGCGTCGGCTGATGGCCAGGCGAAGCAGTTGGGCCACCACGGGAGCCAGGAGGGCCAGTATCAGACCGATGATGAGCAGTACCGCCATCGCCTGCCCGCCTCCGGAGGACCGCCGACGCCCCCGGCCGTAGTACATGGACCGGAGAATCCACTCGCTCAGGAGCACCGTGGTGCCCACCAGCACCACCACCAGGCACTGCAGCCTGGTGTCGTAGTTCCTGATGTGGGACATCTCGTGACCGATGACGCCCTCCAGCTCCGTCCGGTTGACCTTGTCCAGCAACCCGGTGGTGACGCAGATGACCCCGTGCTCCGGGTCACGGCCGGTGGCGAAGGCGTTGGGGGAGGAGTCGCCGATGACGTAGCAGCGCGGCTTGGGCAGGCCGGCGGCGATGGCCAGGCCTTCTACGGTATGGAAGAGGTGAGGGTGCTCGGACCTCTGCAGGGGACGGGCGCGGCTCATCCGGAGCACGAGCTTGTCAGAGTTGTAGTAGGCGGTGTAAACCGAGCCGATGGAGATGCCCAAGGCGATGGCCAGTCCCAGCCAGGGCACGCCCCACACTTCCCCCAGCACCCAGCCCAGCAGCACCACCACCATCACGAAGACTATGCAGATGACGATGGAGAGCCGCCGATTGTGGGCGATCTGCTCGTAGACCATGGCGCCTCGACCAACCCCTCTTACGGCTGCGCCTGGCCCTCAGGCTCCTCGCGGGAAAAGCTCACCTCGACCGGTGCCCGGGCGGCCTCCTCTTCGATCTCGAAGTACTCGCGCTCGCTGAAGTTGAAGCTGCGGGCCACCATGTTGTTGGGGAAGCGCTGGATGGTGGCGTTCATGGTCATCACGGAGTCGTTGTAGAACTGACGGGCATAGGCGATCTTGCCTTCGGTCCCGGCCAGTTCCTCCTGGAGCATGAGGAAGTTCTCATTGGCCTTCAGGTTGGGGTAGTTCTCGGCCACGGCGAAGAGGGTGCGGAGGGCTCCGGTGAGCATGTTCTCGGCCTGGCCCTGTTCGCCGACGGAGCCGGCGCCGATGCAGCGAGCGCGGGCGTCGGTCACGCTTTCCAAGGTCTCCCGTTCGTGGGCCATGTAGCCCTTTACCGTCTCCACCAGGTTGGGGATGAGGTCGTAGCGGCGACGGAGCTGCACGTCTATCTGGTGCCAGGCGTTGTCCACCCGGTTGCGCAGGTTGACCAGACGGTTGTAGATGGCGATGACGGCCAGGATGATCAGCACCACGATCACGCCGACAGCTATCAGCACACCCATAGCGGACCTCCTTCAGATGCTGAAGGACCTCGGCGCCCGGGCCCGCATGACCCGCAACTGCCGAGGTCCGTGTGGTTTCGGTGGCCGAGGATGCCCCTCAGTAGGTCGGTTGGCTGTCCTCACCCGCGGTGGACTCACCGTGCACGTCGGGCAGCGCTTGGCTCTCCTCACCCGAAGGCGACTGAGCGTCCTCCGTCCTGACGATGTTGACGGCTTTGGCTCCTCGTTCGGTTGAGAGGATGTCGAACTCGACCGTCATCCCCTCTTCCAGGGTCTTGTAGTCGCCCGGAGCACCAGCAATGTCAGAGTAGTGGGCGAAGGCGTCCTGCCCGTTCTCCATTGTGATGAAGCCGTACCCCTTGGTGTTACTGAACCACTTCACGACACCTCGCTCCGGCACGTCCCTTCTCCTTCCCCTACGACTCCACGGACCTCCACCCGCTCTGCTCGCTCAGACCCGGATCTTCTCCAGCATCTCCTTGCCCGGTTTGAACGTGACGATGTTCTTGGCCGGCACCTCCACCTCGGTACCGGTGCGAGGGTTGCGTGCCTTGCGGGCAGCCCGCCGCTTCACCTCGAACACACCGAAGTTCCGCAGCTCGATGCGACCCTCTTCCTGAAGGGCTTCGATGATGGTATCAAAGGTCATCTGCACCACTTGCTTGGTCTTGACCTGGGGCAGACCCAGATGATTGGAAATGAGCTTGACGATGTCTTTCTTGGTCACAACCGGCCCTCCCGGCTTCCTGTGTAGGCTTGCTGCTTGGAGCCACCGAAGCGTCACAACCCTACGTTCGCACGAGGGATGTGTCAAGGGAAAAAGCTCCCGTCACGGAGGATTTTCCCACACTGCCAACCACCACACCCTCACAACGCCCCGGAGACCACCTCCCGCAAGAGCTCCAGGAACGGACCGTACCGCCAGGTCACCAGCCCCCGTCGGCAGACCTCCTTGAGCTCGCCCAGAGCCCGTTCGTGGAGGGCCTGGCTGGCCTCGCCGTGGGGCTCCTGACAGAAGAACGTCCGACAGCCCAGTGGCCGGACTGGATACACCCGACAGCGCCCTCCCTCCAGGAACGGGCACTCCTGGCCCACGGCCGCCGGCACGTAACCCACCCAGCGGAGCACCAGCGCCACCTCGGCCACTGAGGTGTAGAGCGTCGGCGTCTGGCCCTCGAATCGGCAGCACTCACCACAGCGGTCACAGGGGGTGGTGGGGTTGGCGAGGGTCTCCTCCACCCGGGCGTAGATGTCACCCAGTTCCCTGAGCACGGCCTCGGTCACCGAGCTGACGGGGAGCGGCTCGCCGGTCAGCGAACCCCGGTCCGCACGGAGCGACCTGTCGATGTCCGCCTGCGACCACAACCGCCCTCGGTTCACCCCGGGACACTCTCCGGCCAGGCGGTCCCACTCGTCGGGTCGGCCGACGTTGCTTTCCCAGAACGGGAAAGTGGCACACTGCGTGGGCCGGACCGGGTAGATGAGGCACTCCTCCCGGTAGAAGACGCAGTCTCCGTCCGTCCGCTCCCGCAGGCTGAGCCGGGAACCCACCCGGCGGACGAACTGCCGGTGAACCTGCGACGCGCTCATACCCAGAAAGCGGGCGATCCGGGCCACC
>CAZIBA010000043.1:3215-7907 GCA_964536795.1 uncultured Planctomycetota bacterium
TCCTTCTCACTGACCCACACGTAACCCGGGGCGCCCCGGCAGCACTCCCCGCAGCGGGTGCATTGGAAGTGGAGACCGCTCGCGTACCAGCCCCCCGTCTGACCGAGGTCGAGGCGGTCGCCACGGGCTCGCCCGTTCACAGCCGTCCCTCGGCGTCGGCGTCGGTCGGCACCTCGCGCAGAGTCGCCGCCCGGGGGACCAGCAAGGCCGACTCCCGCAACACCACCGTGCCGGCCAACCGGTCACCCACCCGCTGCCGCCGGCGTGACGCCAGGATGGACCCCACCCCGATGAGATACGCTGGGAAACTGTCCACCACCCGGGCCAGATTGCGCAGCAGCGAACGGCTTGGGCCGATGGCCTCCAACTCCGGGGTGACCACCACGATGCCCACCAGCCTCTTGCCCACGGTCATCCCCCAGCGGGCCTCCAGGACCGTGCCGTAGGCGACGTGGACGGCCGTGGCGATCAGGGCCGTGGTCTCCAGCTCGTCCAGCCCGCTCACCACTAACACACAGAACAGTGTGAGGACGGCATCGAAGCCGCAGGCGACGCCCCGCTCCAGGAGCGAGGCGTAGACGATCTCGGCGTGGAGTGTCCGCTGCTCCGCTGCGCCCCCCCGGGTGAAGAGCAGCGCCCCGGCCACGGCCAGCACGGCCAGCGCCCCCACACTCACCAGCAGCCAACCCCGACTGCCCAGCCCCGCCGGCCGGCCACTGCTGGCCAGCACCTCCACCCGCGTCCAGGATGGGTCCCGACGGACGTAACACTCCAGGGCACCCGCCCGGTTGACCAGCAACGTGGGCTCCCCGGCTTCGGGCACCATGCTGATCTCAAGCACCCGGCCGGAGAAGGCAGGCTCGAACCGCAGAGGTCGGGCGCTGAGCCACACCCCTTCTCGCCAGCGCCGCTCAAGGAAGCGCTGCCTCTTGGCCTCCTTGGGGTCGGGCTCGGCCAGCACCAGGTACACGTCGCCACTGGCCAGCGTCCCCAGGGCGATGTCGTTCACCTCCTTCAGGGTGAGGATGGAGGCAGCTTCCCAATCCCTGCCGTCGCAGGTGGCGTAGAAGACGCCGCGACGCTCTCCCTCTTTGCCGGCTTCCTGCCAGCAGACCAGCGCCTCCCCCCCCACGGCCACGGCCTCGACGTTGGCCACCTGGACGACCCGGGCGGGCAGTGACTGCCCCTCCTTCCACTCCCCGGCCTGCTGACGGGCCACCCGAAGGTGCGACTCTCCCTCTCCCCCGAAGGCCCACAGTTCATCCCCCACGCCCACCACACTCAGCGGCAGCCACTGAAAGGGGAAGAGGCTCCGTTCGACGTGCTCGCCCTTCCGGTACGACGAGTAGGAGCCGTCGTCGAAGAAAACGTAGAGCAGGCCCTGGAAGTGGCAGGCCGTGACGTAGCGGCCCCGCACGTGCTCCACAGGCGACCAGCTTCTGTCCTCCTCCTGCCAGCACAGGACGAACGTCGGTTCCGCCGACACCGGGCTGGCAAAACGAGCCACCAGATACCGCCCCCCTTCCGGGCCCACCAACCGGGGAGAGCGGTACAACTGCCAGCGGGCGGCAGCCACGAGTGCGCAGAGAAGAAGCAGCAGACAGGACAGCAACACCGCCGTCAGCAGTCGACGTCGCCGCTGCCGAAGCGACCGCCGCCACGCATCCGGGGCGCTCACACCCACACCCCCTCCACAAGGAACCCACCAGGAACAGCTTCGCGTTCGATATGATAGCAGAGACCGAGAGGTCAGCCAAGGGGTGGTGCCAGTTCCGTCAGTGGAGGGAAATGCAGGCTCACGGGCGCACGTGAACGGCCAGCGTGAGTACGGCCACCATAGCTTCCGACGGCAGCAGGTCCCCGGTGAGCTCCAGCCCGGCGTGCGTGTGCACGTTGGAGTTTTCCCGCAGGAACTGCCCCACCCCCTCGATGGCCAGCGACATGCCGTTCACCCGGTAGTGCATGGGGACGGTGATGAGCGGGTGGAGCTGGTTCATCACCGCGGTGGCCCCGTCGGCGTCCAGGGTGTAGGTGCCGCCCACGGGTACGCAGAGCACGTCCACCGGGCCGATGGCCCGGATCTGCTCCGCCGTGAGCAGATGTCCCAGGTCGCCCAGGTGGCAGATGGAGACCCCGTCCACACTGAAGATGAAGATGGTGTTGGTACCCCGGTCCAGGCCGCCCCGGTCGTCGTGGAAGCTCTCGATACCCCGGAAGGTAATGCCTTTGGCCTGGTGCTCTCCCGGCTTTCGAATGACCACGGGGTCGCCCGGCACGACGTCAACCGCAGCGTGGTCGTAGTGGTCATGGCTGACGGTGACGATGTCGGCAGGCAGGGGAGAAAGCTCGAAGCCCAGAGAGCTGTCGTATGGATCCGTCCGGATGGTCACGCCGTCGTTGCTGACGATGTGAAAGGAGGCCTGACCTAACCAATGCATTCTCATCGCACGACCTCCCGCACAAAGGTCGTTGCCTTCCCCGATCCTTTCTAATGCATTCTATCCCTGTGTCAAGGCTCAAATGGACTGCCCGGACCGGAAGGGGACGAGCGAGCAGGCTTTCGCCGACGCCCACGGGTCGTGTGGCGGGCGATCCCCCGGGCCTTCCGGACGATGGCTCGCACCTGCCTCTCAGACTCCCTCGACCAAGCAGTCTCCCGGCGGTAGGCCCGGAAGAAACGCAGCTTGTCCGTCAGACTGAACTGGGGGAACTGGTCGGCTGAGTACAGCAACTGACCCAGGTCCTTGACCAGGTACCGGCCGGGGACACGGCCTCGGCGTTGGAGCCGCTGCAGGTCCACGAGGTGGAGGCGCGGACGCTCATTCAGAGGCTGGTCTTCGGCGATGAAGAAGTGCCCCAGGTAGAAGTCCTGGTGGTTGATACCCCGACGGTGGAGCGTCCGGGCGATGGCGGCCAGCTCGAAGAGGAGCCTGCGGAGGAATGCCCGCTCTTCTGTCGAAC
This sequence comes from uncultured Planctomycetota bacterium, assembly GCA_964536795.1. Taxonomy (GTDB): domain Bacteria; phylum Planctomycetota; class DG-23; order CBDVDV01; family CBDVDV01; genus CAZIBA01. The sequence continues at coordinate 6,177 of CAZIBA010000043.1, forward strand.
GCTTCCCCGGAAGAGGCACCCGTCGCTTGAGGAACTCCTCCAGGCTGACGCAGCCCGCCAGGTCGGCGCTGACCGTCAGTCCCTCCCACTCCACACCCCAACGCCGACGCGCAGCGAAGACCACCGGTGTGGCCGTGGCCACGCCCAGCCGGGGCAACTGGAGCATGCCCCACCACTCCGTGGCTGCGTTCGCCTTCACCGGACGGGCCAGCTTCAGGAGCGGCCCGAAGACGTCCCCCAGCCGTTGGCGATGGGCCTTGAGGTGGAAGCGCGTGGTGCGCCCGTTCCCGTCCGTCAGCTCGAAGCGGGCCAGTCGGCGATCTCGCTTCTGCCGATCCGAAACCACCTCTTCGATGCCGGCCACGGCCTCGAAGCTCTGAAGTCCGGCCGCGCGGAAGAGGGCCGCGTAGTCGCGGTTCACCGTCAGCTCCCCCAGGTGCTCGAAGACCGGCGCTCGGAAAGCCGGCCGGGCGGCGTCCGCGAAGACGGCTTCGAGCGCGTCCACGTGCGCCTGCTGGGTGAAACCCTCCATCGAGGTCCGCGCCCGGTCCCCCATCGCCGGACGGTCAGCACGGGTGAAAAAGTGGAGGAGGAGGCAGGCCAGCTCGTCGTGGTCCTGGGGATTGGCCAGGAGGTATCCCGTCTCCCCCGGGCGGACGAACTCGGCGGCCCCGTTGGCCAGGGTCGTCACCACGGGTGTCCCCGAGGCCAGGGCCTCCAGACAGACGTTGGCGCAGGGGTCGTAGTGAGTGGGAAGCACCAGGATGTCAGCGGACGCGTACAGCCGGTGGATGTCCGGCCGGCTCCCTACGAAGTGCACGGCTTCCTCGACCCCCAGGTCCCGCACCTGCCGGGTGAAGGTGCTCCTGCCACCCCGACCGGCCACCACCACTTCGGCCTCGGGCAGGAATCGGCGAAGGACGGCCAGGCTCCTGATGAGCGTCGCCAGGCCCTTGCGGACGAAGTTATTGGCCACAAAAAGCACCACCGGGCTGTCCTTCCCCAGGCCCAGCTCGCTACGGACCACGTCGCGCTCCCGGCCCCACGCCGGGGAGAAACGCTTCAGGTCCACGCCGTTGTAGACCACCTGGACCACGTCGGGTGGCAGCCCGTACTCGCCAAGGACCTGACCCCGCACCAGGGCCGAGTTGGTGATGATTCTTCGGCAGAGCGATCGGCGGAAGAGAGCATCCTCCAGCTCCCGCACCGTCCGCCGGGCCGGACGGAGAAGCTGGGCCAACCAGCGCCCGGACCTGATAGGGTGCTGGATGGGCTGCCAGACCCTTTGCAGACCGCCTCCCACGCGGTAGACGTCGGCGTCAGGCACCTGGGTCAATGCAACGGTGACGTCGAACTCCCCGGGACGAAGCCCCTGCTCCACGTCCCGCGCGAACGCCTTCAGCGCCCGGCTCGACGCGGACCGGCCTCTCCCCACGAAGTGAAGCACCACTCCGGGAGCCGGCTCGACCTCCACTGCGCGGACGAAGACGTGCACCTCGTGCCCTCGGCGCACCAACTCCCGACAGAGTGCGTCGAAGTAGCGCTCCCCACCGCCCTGCTCCGGTGAGTAGTCCTTCATCACCAGGGCCACCTTGAGCGGGCGACCGCCGGATGCCTTCGCCGAGGGCGGCTTCGCTCGGGGGACCTGCTCGGCCAACTCGGCCATCCGTACCTCGACCCCCTCCAGGTCAGGTCGCTGAGTCGCCTGACGCAGCCCGGCGCCTTCCGGAC
>CAZIBA010000043.1:7917-9406 GCA_964536795.1 uncultured Planctomycetota bacterium
GCGCGGGCTACCAAAGCAAAATAGTACATGTTGCCCTGGAGGTGCCAGCTCAGGTCCGATGAGGCCACCCGGCAGCGTCGCCAGGCTCCCCGGCCCAGCCCCCCCGCAACCAGACCAACGAGCCCGTTGGCCAGCACGGTAGCGGTCGACCGCAGCACCACACCCACGCGCAAGACCAGAGCCGCCAGCGCCGACCGGTGTTTGCGGAAGAAGGCGTAGCGGGACCGGTGTCGCTCGATGCTCCGGGCTCGGGTGAAGGCCCCCACCGTCCCCCCGGACAGGTGCACGGCCGAGACCTGGGGTAGGAAGACCGTCTGCCAACCGGCCTGCTTCATCCGCAGGCACCAGTCGGTCTCTTCGTAGTAGAAGAAGTAGTCCTCGTCCAGCAGCCCCACCTGATGGGCCGCCTCGGCCCGCACCAGCATGCACGCACCCAGGATAGCATCCACCACCGTCGGTCCCGCGAAGCGGGTGCGCTTGCTCAGGTAACGACGAGGGAAAAGGAGCCTGAGGAGACTTCGATTGAGCAGCTCCGTGGCCAGACCGGGGAAGTTGTGAACCGAGTTCCGCAGCCGACCTCCCTCGTCCACCAACTGAGGACCCACCACGGCCGCTTCCGGATGCTCCTTAAGGTAGCTCACCATCGCCTCGAGCACCCGGGAAGTGAGTACCGTGTCGGTGTTGAGCAGGAGCCAGTATTGCCCTCGTGCCTGCCCGAAGGCCTGGTTGTTGGCAGCGGCGAAGCCCCGGTTGACCTCGTTCTCGATGACGGTCACCTCGGGGAAGCGGTCCTGGACGGCCCCAACGGTGCCGTCCAGTGAGCCGTTATCGACGAGGAAGACCTCCGAGGGCACAGCGCAGGTCGCCTCCCGGGCCGCCTGCAGGCAGCGCAGAGTCATCTCCCTGCTGTTCAGGGTGACCACCACGATGGAGACGAGAGGACGGGGTGCATCGTTGGCCATGGCCGCCTCGGGGTCGAAGGGTCAGGCTTCTCAGTGGGCGAAGTCGCCGGGCTCGTAGCGTACCACGGTCCCACCCTCGGGTACGTCAACGGTCCTGGCATCGAAGAACCAGGTGTCGTCATCCAGGAAGAAGGAGCTCACTACTACCGGACCGGGCTGCACCCCGACGGTGTGCCTGGCCACGTCTTTCTCTACGGGACGGATGCGAGTGAGCTGCCTCCGGCCGCCTTCGCCGGCCTGACAAACGTTGGCCAGGAAGCCCGTGTCCCGGGCTATGGAGGCCAGGGCGCTGTAGTCCAGCTCCAGGAGGGCGGTCGGCTGCCCAGCAGCGGCCCCCTCAGCCGGGGCCGGGCCGTCCTTGCCACGTCGCAATCTTACGTTGTCCACGAAGAGCACGCTCCCGGCCGCCGGGCGCATGACGAAGATGCCCAGTCCCGTGATCGTGCGCAAGCGAAGCGAGGCCAGGACGTCGGTAGAGATGCGAATGCGGTTCTCACCCGGTTCCAGCCTGGTGACCACGTTCGCCT
>CAZIBA010000044.1:0-9397 GCA_964536795.1 uncultured Planctomycetota bacterium
CTTGGCCTGCACGTGATCGAACTCACTACCGAGTTGGCCCAGCAGCTTGGTGTGGAGGGCGTCCAGGGGGTGGTCGTCCAGCAGGTGGAGCCCGGCGGACCGGCCCAAGAGGCCCAGCCGCCCATCCAACCCGGCGACCTGATCACCGAGTTCAACAAGAGACCCACCCCTGACCTGTCCGCCTATCGCCGGGCCCTGGCCTCAGTGAGTGAGGGCAGAAGCATCCTCGTCAAGCTCCGACGCGGGGAGGTCAGCCTGTTCAGCGTGCTCCGGCTCGATTAGGCCCGAAGACACAGTCGGCGCACGGACGGCCTTCCTTTCACGGGGCGCTTTCCCCGCCTCCCGGTTCCCTTCCTCCGCTCCGGACGGCCAGCCAGCCCGCTCGCAGGAAACCTGGGGGACAAAGGGAGAAACCTCAGGAAAGTCCTTGACAACAAGGCCCCGGGCGGCATAGTTTGTTTAGGTTGTGAACTATGACTGATTGGGGCTCTCTCATGGCCAAGCGTCACCACCAGTACCAGAGGCGCATCCTGCGACTGCTCAGGCGGACGGGAGAAGCTTCCCGCCCCACCCTGGCCAGGACCCTGGACCTGAGCCTGCCCACCATCACCAACATCGTCAAACAACTGCTGAAGGAGGGCATCCTTACCGAAGCCGACTACAAGCAGTCCACGGGGGGCAGGCGGGCCGCCCTGCTTCAACTGAACCCCGACTACGCCTGCGCCGTCGGTCTGGAGGTGAGCTGCTCCGCGCTCCGGGGCGCTCGGGTGAACCTGACCGGAGAGATCGTTGACCAGGAGGAGGGTCCGCCACTGGCCCGGGGCGGCCGGGAACCGGACCTGGAGCAGGTGGTCTCGGTGGCCCGGGCCCTGTTGGAACGGGCCCCCACGGGCTCGGTGTCGGGCATCGGCGTCGGGATCAGTGGTATCGTCTCCCGGAGCAAGGGGGTCTCGGTGAAGTTCCCCCGCTCCGAGAACTGGGTGGACATCCCCCTGGCTCCCATTCTCAGCCAGCGGCTGGGGGTGCCCGTCTGGCTGGAGAACGACATCCAGGCCGCCACCCTGGCTGAGCTCCGCTTCGGCGACGGCCGCTCGGCCGAGAACTTCGTCTACCTGCACCTGGGCGAGGGCATCGCCCTGGGCATCGTGGCCAACGGCCAGCTCTACGAGGGGGCCAGCGGGAACGTCGGCGAGCTGGGCCACAGCATCATCGAGCCCGACGGACCCATCTGCTACTGCGGGAACTACGGTTGCCTGGAAAGCCTGGCCTCGCCCCCGGCCATTGTCCGCCAGGCGCAGGAGGCCATTACCGAAGCCGGCGTGGAGAGCGAGATACTCGTCCTGGCCAACGGCGAGCTCCAGGCCATCACCCTCGCCCACGTCTTCCAGGCCGCTGAGCACGGCGACCGGCTGGCCTCCAACCTGGTGGAGAAGGTGGCCAACTACATCGGCCTCTCGGCCGCCAACCTGGTCAACATCCTCAGCCCCGAGCTCCTGCTCCTGGGCGGAGCCATGGTACGCCGAGGCGGCTGGGTCCTGGAAGCCATCACCCGGAACTTCCGCTCACTGGTGATGCCCAGCCTCAGGGACGTGACCGAAATCCGGAAGGCCGCGCTGGGCCCCTCGGTCTGCATGCTGGGGGCCTCGGCCCTCGTCTTCGACGCCCTCGTGGACGTCTACCCCGAGACCCCGCACCTGGAGTACGCCACCAGCTGACGGGCGTCCAGCCCGGAGAGCAAGACACGAACACACTGGAGACAGGGAACAGGGTCGTGACTGCCCACGTGTTGGTCATCAACTGCGGTTCGAGCTCACTCAAGTTCGAGCTTTTCGACCTGGCCGAGGGCGGCCCCGGCGAGTCCGTCGACGTCCGCTCACTGGCCCAGGGCCTGCTCGAACGCATCGGCGAGGAGGAGTCCCCCTTCCGCTACCGGGCCGGGGAGCACCACCTCTCCCGGCCGACCCGGACGGCCGACCACGACCAGGGGATGGAGCTCATGGCCCGGACCCTCACCGACCCCGAGGTGGGGGTGGTCGGTGACGCCTCCCAGATCTTCGCCGTGGGCCACCGGGTGGTGCACGGCGGCGAGCGCTTCGTGGAAAGCACGCTCATCACCACGGAGGTCGTCGGGGCCATCCAGGAGTACGCCCGCTTCGCACCCCTGCACAACCCACCCAACCTGGTGGGCATCCGGGCCGCCCAGCGCCTCTTCCCGGGCGTGACCCAGGTGGCCGTATTCGACACCGCCTTCCACGAGACCATGCCCCCGCGGGCCTACCTCTACGCCCTGCCCTACCAGTTCTACGGCGAGCACGGGGTGCGTCGGTACGGCTTCCACGGCACCAGCCACCGCTACCTGGCCCTCGAGGCGTCCCGTATGCTGGGCCGGCCGCCGAACGAGGTCCGCCTCATCACCTGTCACCTGGGCAACGGCTGCAGCATCAGCGCCGTCGCCGGTGGCCGCTGCCTGGACACCTCCATGGGCTTCACCCCGCTGGAGGGGCTGGTGATGGGCACCCGCTCCGGAGACCTGGACCCGGCTCTGGTGGCCGTACTGGGAGAGCAGTTGGGGGTGGGGGTGGCCGAGGTGGTGAGGGTGCTCAACGAGGAGAGTGGTCTGCTGGGCCTCTCCGGGGTGAGCAAGGACATGCGCCAGGTCGAGCAGGCCGCGACCGAGGGGAACGAGCGGGCCGAGCTGGCCCTGAAGGTCTTCTGCTACCGGGTGCGCAAGTACATCGGCGCCTACCTGGCCGTCCTGGGTGGGGCCCAGGCCGTGGTCTTCAGCGCCGGCATCGGCGAGAACTCGGCCGAGGTGCGCCGACGGGTCTGCGCCGGTCTGGAGGAACTGGGCATCCAACTGGACGAGGAGGCCAATCAGACCACCCGCGGGCAGGCCGCCGACATCAGCGCCGAGGGGGCCGCTGTGCGGGTCCTGGTCGTGCCCACCGACGAGGAGAGGATGATCGCCCAGGACACCTACGCAATAGCCTGTGGCCTGCGGGAAAGCCACAGTTCAGTGGGAGAAGAGTAGATAGGGAGATGCCCTTCGGGGCCAACAGGGACGTAGCGCAGAGGAGGAGATCGCATGAAGGTATTGGTCTTTGAGACGTACGAGGATATGAGCAAGTACGCGGCCAAGATGATCGCCGACCGGCTGCGGGCCAAGCCGACGCTGGTCCTGGGACTGGCCACCGGCAGCACCCCGCTGGGAACCTACCAGGAACTCATCAGGCTCCACCAGGAGGAAGGGCTGGACTTCAGCCAGGCCGGCAGCTTCAACCTGGATGAGTACCTGGGCCTGACCGGCGACCACGACCAGTCCTACCGCTACTTCATGAACACCAACCTGTTCGACTCCATCAACGTCGACAAGACCAACACCCAGGTGCCCGATGGGACCGCGGCCGACCCCGCGAAGATGTGTCAGGAGTACGAGGAGGCCATCGTGGCCGCCGGCGGCATCGACATCCAGGTCCTGGGCATCGGCGGCAACGGACACATCGCCTTCAACGAGCCGGGCAGCGCCCGGGACTCCCGCACCCGCATCGTGGACCTGGACGAAGCCACCATCCGGGACAACAGCCGCTTCTTCGACTCCGCCGCCGACGTGCCCAAGCAGGCCATCTCCATGGGTATGGCCACCATCATGGAGACCAAGGAGGTCATCCTCCTGGCCAACAAGGCCAACAAGGCCGACGCCATCGCCAAAGCCATCGAGGGTCCGGCGACCGAGGAGGTTCCTGCTTCCTTGCTGCAGGAGCATGCCAACGTCACCTTCCTGGTGGAGAAGGAGGCGGCCGCCAAGCTCACCGGCGACTACGAGAAGGTGAGTGGCTGAACGACGCACGGTGTGGGTGTCCGCTCGGTGGGGGGTGGGGCCTGGGGGCCCCGTCCCGTCCCCGAGCACGCTTTTCCCGCGGCTCCCTGCCGGTGGGCCTGCCGGCGGGGAAGCACGGGCTTGATCGGCGAGTACGGTGAGGAAGGGATAGGGAGACGATGACCGAGAAAGAGGCCCTCAAGGCGGTGCGGGCCGCCCTGACCAGCTCTGAGTTGCTCAGAAGCTCCCGGGGTGCCCGCCTGAAGGTGAAGAGCAACAAGGCAGCAGCGGTCAAGGGGGGACTGCGAGCGCTCAAGGTCGACGAGATCGAACAGCTCCGGACCCAGGGCAACTGGGCCGAGGACTGGGGGCAGGTCCGCGTGTCCCGGTCCTTCGATGCGCGGACGGTGGTGGGCTGTCGGTTCTTCGGGCCCGTGGTTCTGGGGGCCTTCACCGGCACGGTGGAGCTCCCCGACGGGACCGTCTTCAGCAGTGGCTGCTTCCGCAGCACCGTCCGCAGCGCCGAGGTCGGCGACCGGGCCCTGGTGAGCGACGTTGCCCTGCTGGCCGGCTACATCGTCAAGGCCGGGGCGGCGGTCTTCGGCTGCGCCACGGTGGCCTGTGCGGGTGGGTCGGCCTTCGGTAACGCGGTCGAGTTCCCCGTGGCCATCGAGACGGGCGGTCGCGACGTCCTCACCTACGCTGAGATCACCGTGGACGTGGCCGCGGCCGTGGCCACGGGCCAGGCCGACAAGAAGTTCCTGGCCGACTACGCCGGGCTCATCAAGCAGTACGTGACCGAGGCCACCGCCCCCCTGGGCACCATCGACGAGGAGGCCCGGGTGGTGAACACCACCAAGGTGCTCGACAGCTACGTCGGCCCGGGGGCCGTCGTCGACGGGGCCCAGCTCCTCCGCAACTGCACCATCCTCAGCGCCCCCGACGAGAAGACCGAGGTCACCGACGGGGCCTACGTCACCGACTCCATCGTGCAGTGGGGAAGCGAGGTCACCAGCTTCGGCCTGGTCAGCAGTTCCGTGCTCACCGAGCACAGCCACGTCGAACGCCACGGCAAGGTGACCGACTCGCTCTTAGGCCCCAACACGGGCGTGGGCGAGGGCGAGGTGACGGCCTGTCTGTGTGGACCCTTCGTGGGCTTCCACCACCAGGCCCTCCTCATCGCCGCCTTCTGGCCGGAAGGCAAGGGGAACGTGGGCTACGGGGCCAACGTGGGGAGCAACCACACCTCCAAGGCTCCCGACCAGGAGATCTGGCCCGGTGAGGGACTCTTCTTCGGCCTGGGGGCCAACGTCAAGTTCCCGGCCAACTTCACCCAGGCCCCCTACAGTATCATCGCCTCCGGGGTGGCCACCCTCCCCCAGAAGGTGACCTTCCCCTTCTCCCTCATCAACACGCCGGCCGCCAACTACCCGGGCATCTCCCCGGCCTACAACGAGATCACCCCCGGCTGGGTGCTCTCCGACAACATCTTCACCATCCGTCGAAACGAGGGCAAATACCAGGCCCGCAACAAGGCCCGTCGAAGCACCTTCGACTTCGAGGTCCTGCGACCAGACATCGTCACCCAGATGCTCGACGCCCGGACCCGCCTCCAGGCCGTCGGACAGCCGAAGGAACTCTACACCGACAGGGACGTCCCCGGCTTGGGCAAGAACTACATGCTCGAACGGAGCCGGCTCAAGGCCCTCGACACCTACACCTTCTACATCCGCTACTACGCCCTCCAGGGCCTGAAACGGGAGGTGACCCAGCTCGTCGCAAAGAAGAAGCTGGCAGTCGCCAAGCTGCTGGACACCCGCACCCGCCGGGCCCGCTGGGAGCACGAACGCCACATCCTGCTGGACGAACTCCCCGAGAACGACGTCCGAGCCAATCTGGAACTGCTCCTGGAGTACCAGGACAAGGTGGCCCGGGATGTGGAGGAGTCCAAGCGCAAGGACGACCGCCGGGGGGCCCGCATCATCGACGACTACGCCGACGCCCACACCCCGGCCGAAGAGGACCCCTTCGTCAAGCAGACCTGGGAGGAGACCGCGACCCTCCAGGCCGAGGTGAAGAAACTCCTGAGCAAGGTGAAGTGATCAGAAGCGGCAGCGTCGGCGGGGCAGAGCCGGTAGCTACTACCCACAGGGGCGTTCAGTCGTTTTAGGCGACCGAACGCCCTTACTTTTTCCCCAGGGCTGGGCACGACAGCTGGGGACGGGCGTTCTCTCGAACGCCACTACGGTGTGGGGACCTGCGAAGCGTGGGGGGTCCGCGAGGCGCGAGGTTTCGACCTGCGACTTGAGACCCATTCACTTGAGTCCTGAGACCCTTTGACCGGTTGCGCCCGCACAGTCGGCCGGTGGCAGCGTGGGCCACCCCGCCGAGTTGACAGACTTGACAGCGGCCGGGGTTGTCCTATCCTCGTACCCTGAGTGACCATCCTGGCTGAGGACGGTTTCTCCTTCTGATTGCCCGAACGACCGCTCATCCGAGGGAGGTGAGCAACGCGCCCCGCGCACCGCTTCAGAGAGCATCTCCTGCTTGCGCCCTTCCTTCGCTGGCCGGCTCTGGTGACCGTGCTCGCCTTCGGGGCCGGGGTGTGTGCCGGGGCCTGGCTGCCCTTGCCCGAGGTCACCTGGCTGGGTCTGCTCCTGTTGACGGTACTGCTGGCGGGCCTCGTACTGTGGAGATGCCAGGCGGCCAGGGCCGCCGGGCTGGTGGCCGTGCTGGTCGCGTGGTCTCTGACCGGCGCCGCCTGCTACTACTTCCAGGCCGAAGTTCGCTCGGACGACGACGTGTCGTTCCTGGCCAGCCCCCAGCGCCGACTGGTCAGGCTCCGCGGACGCGTGACGTCACCGCCCGCTGTGCGCCTGGTCACCCCACCCGAGAGTTTTGCCATCGACGGTGAGCCCTGGTACAGGAGCACAGCTCTCCTTCGGGTCACCTCCCGTTTCCATCCGGCCGCTGCCGGCGAGGGCTGCTGGCAGCGGGCCAGTGGACGGGTCCGGGTGACGCTGGCCGACACCCTCCCCCAACTCCGGCCCGGCGACCTGGTCGAGGTGGTGGGTTGGCTGAGCAGCGTGCGGGCTGCTGGCAACCCTGGGCAGTTCGATCTGGCCAGGCGGGCAGCCCGACAGGGGGTACGTGCCGCCCTTCGGCCCCTCTCGGTGGGGAACGTCAAACTTCTCGAGGAGGGTGGCCTACGTCTGCACCGCTGGCCGGCCCGGGCCCGTGAGCGCCTGACCGCAGCCCTGGTCGCCGGCCTGGGGCCCGGGCGGGCCCGATGGGAGCGCGACCCCACCCCACTCCTCCTGGCCCTGCTGCTGGGAGAGCGGGGCTATCTGGGCGGGGAGACGCGTCAACAGCTCGTCAGCACGGGCACCATGCACTTCCTCTCCATCAGTGGGCTGCACGTGGGCATCGTGGCTGGGGCGGTCTGGTTGCTGCTCCGGGTGCTGGGTGCCTCCCGCCGGTGGTCGGCCCTGATGGTGCTGGGGGTGGTGGTTTTCTACGTCATGCTCACAGGCATCCGACCGGGGGCGGTGCGGGCGGCGGTGATGTGTGGGGTGCTCTGTGGGGGTATCCTCCTCTCCCGGCCGCCCAACCGGGCCAACAGCTTGGCCTTCGCTGCACTGGTCATCCTGGCGGTCAACCCGGCCCAGCTCTTCGACGCCGGCTTCCAGCTCACCTTTGTCGCTGTCACCGGCATCCTCGCCTTCTGCGCGCCCGTGCACCGGTGGCTGCTCCGCTGGCTCAGCCCGGGGGCCCCGCTGCTCCGGCTCACCCGGTCCGGCCGGGTTCGTCTGACGCTGGCACACTGGGTTGCCGGGCTCCTGGCAGTGGGGGTTTCGGCCTGGTTGGCGGTGCTGCCCATTCTGGCCGCCTACTTCCACGTGGTCACTCCCTACGCTGTCCTTCTCAGCGTGGTCTTCTTCCCGGTGGTGGTGGCCCTGGTAGTGGTGGGCTTCGTCTATCTGGCGCTCCTTCTCCTGTGGTCGGCGCTGGCAGCACCGCTGGGCCTGGTGGTCCAGGCTCTGGTCTGGGTGCTCTGGGTGCTGCTGTCTGCGGCCGTCCACCTGCCCGGGGTGGTGGTGTACGTGGCGGCACCGTCGGTCTGGTTCTTGGTGTGCTACTACGTCCTGCTGACCGCAGCGGGGTGGGGTCTTCGGCGCCCGGGGGGCTGGGGGGGTTCCGTGACCGCTGACTTCAGGGAGCCCCGCCTCCCCGGTCGGCCCCGGTTGGCGGGCAGGTGGCTGGTGGCCGCCGCGCTGCTGGCGGCCTCGCTCTTTCTCATCGCACCGGTGGTGCACAAGCGTCCGGCCACGCTCCGCCTGACGATGATGGACGTGGGTCACGGCCTGGCCACGCTGGTGGAGCTTCCCAACGGGTCGGCGCTCCTCTTTGACGCCGGTGGTGGCAGCCCGGGCTACGACGCGGGGGCCAACGTCATCGCTCCCCTGCTCCGGAGCCGAAACGCCCCCCGCCTCCGAGCCCTGGTCCTTTCTCACAGCCACTGGGACCACTGTGGTGGCGTTCCCGGCCTGCTGGCCCGTTTCCCGGTGGACGTCTGCTTCGTCAACCGGTTCTTCGCTGAGGCCCCCTTCGGAGCGGAAGTGCTGGCCGCCCTCAACGAGGCGGGAGTTCCGGTCCACCCGGTCTCGGCCGGCGACGAGATTCGGCTCGACGAGGCGGTGACCGTCCGGGTCATCAACCCACCCAGGGGTCCCCTGGCCGACGTGCTTTCCACCAACGACGCTTCGATAGCCCTGCTGCTGGAGTACGGAAGCCAGCGCGTGCTCCTCTTGGCCGACGTGGCGGGAGGGTGGCTCCGACCGGTGCTGGAGCAGGTCGGCGGGCCCGTAGACGTCCTCCTGGTTCCCCACCACGGGCTGGGTGACGTGGCCCTGGACGACCTCGTCCATCTGGCACGACCCCGCTACGCCCTCATCAGCTCCGCCTGGGGTGAACGCCAGCAGCTAAGCCGACAGGCCCTCGAGGCCGCCGGAGCTACCACGCTGACAACCTACGAAAGGGGCTGCATCGTCCTGGAGTTGGACGGCACCGAGGTCCGGGCCTCCACCTTCCGGGATCCGGAACCGACCCCCCAACCCGTCATGCCGCCCGCCTGGCCCGACGAGACCGGCCCCGTCCCCGAAGAGAAGGAAGATTGAGACAAGCCCGTCACCCGACTCGGCTCCAGACCCGGCCCCTGGAAAAGCCCACGGGTCAGAGCCCCAATTCCCCAGCGATGGACTGCATGGCCCTTAGGGCAATGTCGAGGAACTCGTCCAGCTCCAGGCCCAACTCGGTGCAGGTGGACATGATCTCCCGGGAGGCACCCCGGGCAAAGCTCTTCTCTCCCCAGCGGTTCCTCAGGAACTGGACGTCGATGGCCGACAGCTTTCTGTCCGGGTGGATGAGGGCGCAGGCCACGATGAAGCCCGTGAGCGGGTCGGCGGCATAGATGGCGCGTTCCAGTGTGCTCTCTATCTCCTTCTTGCCGGCGTGAGCGCGCACAGCGGCTACCACCTCCGGGGAGTAGCCCCGCTCCTCGAGCATCTGGGCCCCCAACTC
>CAZIBA010000045.1:0-778 GCA_964536795.1 uncultured Planctomycetota bacterium
GGAAGTGCATCGACGCCGTCTTCAACTCCTGGGGCAACCCGCGGGCCGTCCGCTACCGTCAGATCAACAAGATCACGGGCCTGGTGGGCACCGCGGTGAACGTGCAGACCATGGTCTTCGGCAACATGGGCGACCACTCGGCCACCGGCGTGGCCTTCACCCGTGACCCGGCCACGGGTGAAAACGTCTTCTACGGCGAGTATCTCATCAACGCCCAGGGCGAGGACGTGGTGGCCGGCATCCGCACCCCCCTCCCCATCGCCGACCTCGCCGACGATATGCCCGAGGTCTACGAACAGCTCGAGGAGGTGCGCCACCGACTGGAGCAGCACTACAAAGACACCCAGGACCTGGAGTTCACCGTCCAGGAGAACCGGCTCTACATCCTCCAGACCCGCACCGGCAAGCGCACCGCCCAGGCCGCCCTCAAGATAGCCGTGGATATGGAGAGCGAGGGCCTCATCGACAGGAAGGAAGCGGTCCAGCGGATGGACCCGGGACAGCTCGACCAGCTCCTCCACCCCATGTTCGACCCGAAGGCACCCAAGGAGGTCGTCGCCCAGGGCCTGCCGGCCAGCCCCGGTGCGGCCACCGGTCGCATCGTCTTCTCTGCCGACGAGGCTGAAGCCTGGGCCGGCCGCGGCGAGCGGGTCATCCTGGCCCGTACCGAGACCTCACCGGAGGACATCGGCGGAATGGATGCGGCCCAGGGCATCCTCACCAGCCGGGGGGGCATGACCAGCCACGCGGCCGTGGTGGCCCTTGGAATGGGCAAGTT
>CAZIBA010000045.1:788-2287 GCA_964536795.1 uncultured Planctomycetota bacterium
GAGCTGAAATGGATACGAGAGAGAACAATAGCAGCGAGCTGAAGGCGCGACTGAAGACGCCTTCGACGAGGCCAAGAAGGCGGTCATCGGCCGGAACGAGATCGGTGAAGGCGACTACATCAGCCTGGACGGCTCCACCGGAGAGGTGATGCTTGGCGAGGTGCCCACGGTCGACCCCGAGATCAGCGGTGAGTTCGCCGAACTGATGGGCTGGGCCGACGAGTTCCGTGGTCTCGGTGTCCGCGCCAACGCTGACACCCCCGAGGACGCCCAGAACGCCATCCGCTTCGGGGCCGAGGGCATCGGCCTCACCCGCACCGAGCACATGTTCTTCGGCGAGGGCCGCATCGACCACGTCCGCCAGATGATCCTGGCCGCGCCTGACGTGCGGGCGCTCCGCCGACGCATTGCCGGGCTGGAGGCCGACCTGGACCGGGCCACGGGCGAGCGCGAAGAGGCCGTCAAGAAGGAACTGACCCAGCTCAACGAGGAGTTGGCCGGCCCTCTGAAGCTTTACCAGGGAGCCCTGGATGCTATCGAGCCCATGCAGCGCGAGGATTTCGAGGGCATCTTCCGGGTGATGGCGGGCAAGCCCGTCACCATTCGGCTCATCGACCCGCCGCTGCACGAGTTCCTCCCACAGGAGGAGGAGAACCAGCGCGAAGTCGCCGAGAAGATGGGCCTCCCCTTCGAGGAGGTCCGCGACAAGGTGAGTCAGATGCACGAGCTCAACCCCATGTTGGGTCACCGGGGCTGCCGACTAGGCATCACCTACCCCGAAATCACCAACATGCAGGTAAGGGCCATCCTCGAGGCCGCCATCAACGTGAAAAAGGAGGGTATCGACGTCCACCCCGAGATCATGATCCCCCTCATCGGCACCGCCGAGGAGTTCAACCTCCAACGGGCCGACGTGGACCGCATCGCCAAGGAGCTCTTCGCCGAGGCCGGCGTCGAGGTGGACTACATGGTGGGGACGATGATCGAGATACCCCGGGCCGCCCTCACCGCTGATGAGGTCGCCGAGGGGGCCGAGTTCTTCTCCTTCGGCACCAACGACCTCACCCAGATGACCTTCGGCTTCAGCCGGGACGACGTGGGCACCTTTGTGCCCGAGTACGTAGAGCGGGGCATCCTCAAGGAAGACCCCTTCCAGGTGCTGGACCAGGAAGGCGTGGGGCAACTGGTGCGGATGGGCATCGAGCGGGGTCGCAAGACGCGCCCCGACCTCAAAGTCGGTATCTGCGGTGAGCACGGCGGCGAACCCGCCTCGGTGGTCTTCTGCCATCAGGTGGGTATGGACTACGTAAGCTGCTCGCCCTTCCGCGTGCCCATCGCCCGCCTGGCCGCTGCCCACGCCGCCCTGGCGGAGAAGGAGTGACCGGGGAACGGAAACGCACGGCCGGCCAAGCTTGTCCGCCGAACCCTCGGCGAAGGAGGAACCGGCCGTGGCACGGTGCTGCCTGAAGAATGGGACAAGGGGCTTAAGCCCCTTGCCT
>CAZIBA010000045.1:2297-9333 GCA_964536795.1 uncultured Planctomycetota bacterium
CGATGGGTGGCGTGGATGTGCCACGGCGGGACTTTGCCCCGCCGTGCTGCCTCGACCCCGGTGGTGGCACGGGCACCCGTGAAGCGGACATCTATCTGGGGGTGGCACGGGCACCCGCCCTTCGGCAGTGCTCAGGGTGGTGAGCTTGTCGAACCACGAAGCGAGTGCCCGTGGCGAGGTAGTGGGCAATTACGCGCTGTCAGTTCCCTCTCCCCCCGGGAGAGGGTTAGGGTGAGGCAATGCGGTATCCTGGTCCTTCCCCAACCTGCGTGGCACGGGGCGATAGCAGAGGACGTAAGGCATGCGCTGTCCCAAGTGCGATTCTGAGATGACCAGGACTGAGAAGGTCATCAAGGACGAGAAGACCGGCGAGGTCAAAGAGCGCTGGACCCGCTACCAGTGCACCAACCCGCGCTGCCGATACCGCATCGGCTGACTCCGTCCCTGCCTGCCAAGGCCGCTTCTACCGAACCTGGAAAAGCTTGACGGCTCTCGGCCAAGCGGGTATATAGCCAGCCAATCGGGTTGGCTGGGACTTGGTGTCTGCAAGGAGGGAGGCGGAGGATGATCAAAACCATCAACTATTGGTCGCTGGAGGGTGGTTTGGAGACAACCCGCTCCATCAAGAGCGCCATGCGGGAGGCCAAGGAGAAAGGCTTTGAGGGCATCGAGCTCTGTTTAGCTCTGACCGGGGAACTCACCCCCAAGACCACCAAGCGCCAGTGCGAGCAGATCCTCAGGGACGCGGACAGGATCGGCATCCAGGTCCCCAGCCTGGCCTCGGGCGTGTACTGGGACGTCTCCCTCACCGACAACAAGGCCAGCGTCCGCAACAAGGCTCAGGCCATCACCAAGGCCTACCTCCAGAAGGCGGCCTGGCTGGGCGTGGACGCTGTGCTGGTGGTGCCCGGGGCCGTGGACGTCTTCTTCAAGCCCGACGCCCCCGTCATCCCCTAC
The DNA here is from genome assembly GCA_964536795.1 of uncultured Planctomycetota bacterium. GTDB lineage: Bacteria > Planctomycetota > DG-23 > CBDVDV01 > CBDVDV01 > CAZIBA01. The sequence continues at coordinate 3,255 of CAZIBA010000045.1, forward strand.
GAGGTGGTCTGGGAACGGTCCCAGAAGCAGCTCAAGGCCCTGGCCAAGACGGCCCGGAAGCTCAAGGTCACCATCGCCATCGAGAACGTCTGGAACCGGTTCCTGCTGAGCCCGGTGGAGATGAAGATGTTCGTGGACTCCGTCGGGAGCAGGTGGGTGGGCTGCTACTTCGACGTGGGAAACGTGCTTCCCTTCGGCTACCCCCAGGACTGGATTCGCACCCTAAGCTCGCGCATCAAGCGCATCCACATCAAGGACTTCAAGCGCGCGGTCGGCAACGTCGACGGTTTCTGCGACCTCACCGAGGGCGACGTCCCCTGGGCCGAGGTAATGAAGGCCCTCAAAGAAATCGGCTACAAAGGCCCCGTCACGGCCGAGATGATGCCCCCTCGGCCGACGCTCCTGGACCTCACCAGCAAGGCCATGGACTGGATCCTGAGCCTTTGATGCAGGGCGAGAGAAGAGGCGTCTCCACTCCAGCCCGGGGCGCCGAACCGGTGTCCCGGGCTGGGAAGCTCCTCCTGCTCCCCTCCTCCGTATCCCCACCCCCCCTGACGGCAGTTTTGAGAGCGATGTGCTCCTGTGAACGCGAAAGAGAACGCTCTACGCATCATCCGCTTTGACAGCCCGGAACGGGTGGTGAGCGGCCCGCCCGTCCACAACATCTGTTACTTCGGCTGTCATCACCGAGGCTTTGAGGGCGGGGGACACGACTCACCCGTCGGCACCAAGTGGACCGACATCTGGGGGACGGTCTGGTACAAGGAACACGAGGGGGTGATGGGCTTCCCCCGGGGACATCCACTCTCTGAGCCCTCGCTCCTGCGGTCCTACCCTTGGCCCGACCCCGACGACGAGCGGCTCTGCGGGCAGATATACGACCGGGCCGACGCCTTCCCCGGAGGAGACCTCTTCCTTGGTGGCCAGCACCGCGACACCCTCTGGGAGAAGTCCTACATGCTGGTCGGCATGGAGGACCTCATGGGTTACTTCCTGACCGAACCTGACTTCGTCCGCGAGGTGCTCGGCCGCATCATGGACTTCCAACTGGGTATCGCAGAGCACTACCTCAAGCTGGGCGTCGAGTACGTCGGTCTGGGAGACGACCTGGGCACCCAACGAGGGCCCCTCCACAGCGCGGAGATCGTGCGCGAGTTCCTGCTGCCCGAGTACCGAAGGCTCTTCGGCCTCTACCGCCAACACAACGTGCTCATCCAGTTCCACTGCTGCGGGAACCTGGATTCGGTGCTCGAGATGTTCATGGACCTGGGCGCCGACGTGCTCAACCCGGTACAGGCCACCGCCAATGACCTGGACAAAGTGAGGGAGCGGACCCAGGGCCGTATGGCGTTGCAGGGCGCCGTCAGTACTGCTACCATTATGGACGGCCCGGTGGAGCGCATCGTGGCCGAGGTCAGGGAACGTCTCTGGCAACTGGGAAGGCATGGTGGGTACTTCTGCGGGCCGGACCAAGGTCTGCCCTTCCCCGAAGAGCACATCGAGGCCGTTCGCCAGGCCATCGATGAATACGGGCGGTACCCGCTTCGTCCACCGGGCGGGCGCTGAGATGAGGGACCAGGTGGGAAGAAGGCTGGTCGTGTTGCAGCAACGTCCTTGACTGGAAGGAGGCAGAGATGAGGGGCTGCATTGGCTTGCTGGCGTTGACGCTGCTCCTGTCGGCGGGATGTGCGTCCTACGTCCCCTACGCCGACGAGATCGAAGACGTGAGCGTGGACCTGATGGACGTGAGACCCGAAGACGCCTCCATCGGGAGCATCAAGTGGGAGGTGGACGTGAACGTCTCCAACCCGAACACCTTCGACCTCCGCATCGAGCAGCTGACGGTGACCCTGGACATCGGAGACGCCCGACTCGGTACGGGCAGGAAGAAAGGCTTCACCGTGGCCAAGTACGACGACAAGGACGTCGGGATGGAGGTGCGCACCTCCATGCTGGGCATCGCCGGCTCCGTGCTGGGCGTCATCGAGTCCAAGGAGTTCAACTACACGATGGGTGCTGAGGTCACCTACAAGACCAGGGAGGGACCGCTGCGCCGACGACTTGAGACCTCCGGCTCAATGGGCCACTGAGTTCGGGACCGTTGCTTCGTGACTCCCTGGAATCTGGCTAACCCCGGATTAGGCGCGGCCTGCATCCTGTTTGGCTGATGCTGAGGGCGGTTCCGCGCGCCCCCAGAGCCGACACGCCAGCCAGAACTGCCCCAGGTTCCGCACGAGGTCTCCCAACACCAGCGCTCCGAAGAGCAGGCCGAACATCAAGTTCGGACGGTGTTCGAGCAAGTCCCCATTGCTCCAGAACACCGGCCACCAGAGCCCCCATTCCACCGAAAGAGCCACAGCCGCCGGAACTGCAAACATGGGCCACCGGAAAAGGTCCTGAGCAAGAACGGCTGAAATTACTCCCACTTCAGCACCAATCCAAGCAATCAAGAACGGCGCGTCGCCCCTCCCGAGAAGAAAGGGCGTCACAAGCCGGGCAATCCCGGCGACGACGCAACAGATGATGACCCGGCGTGTGGTCACCCTGAGACCTCTTGAGCGTGCAGCTTCAGCATAGACCACGACAAGGATAGGAAGCCCTATAAGCGCCCACACACCAAACCAGTTGTCACCCACGGCCAGCAGTTCAAGCAGATAGACGACGACCGTGTAGAGGAGAAAAAGGGGCACCACCTTGACGGCCCGCGAGGAGCTGCGAGTTCTGTTCCCCATCTCATCCCTCCTGTGCTACGGCCGGTTTCTCCCGCAGGTTGGCCGGGCGCCAGAGGCCGAAGCGGGAACCGTCGAACTGGATGACCTTCTTTCTCTCCCCGGGGAGTGACGCCCACAGCTCCTCGGCGCCGGGCGCACCCAGCCAGACCAGGCCACCGGCTCGTCGGCCGAGACGCGCCAGCTCAGCTGCCCACTCTGCGTAGGTGAACCTGTCGTAGACGATGGGTCGGCGGGCGTAGTACTCGAGGTGCGGCGCCCAGTGTCCCAGGTGGGGTGCGACACGAGGCAGGTTGCACAGGACACGCGTCTCATCAGGGAAGTTCCAGTAGATTGTACGGCCCAACTCGGGCAAGAGGTCGCGTGGCTCCGCCGCCTCTTCAGGCAGAACCCGCCACGCCCACCCGTGAAGCCGCTGCATGCCGACGTACCCGCGACCGGCAAGCAGCACCAGGGCTACACAGGCGACACAAACCCCTGCCACCTTCCGGAGCCGGCCCCCAGCCCCCTCTCCGCCGAGTGAAGCATCCAGCGCCAGTCCGGCCATCATGGCCACCGGGGCGAGAAGGTAGAACCCCCAGTAGTCGTGGATGTAGGACCCGTTGCTGAACACCACGAGGAAGCTGGCCGCCGTCAGGAACAGGCTGGCTGCCGCCCAACCTAACCAGCGAAGCCCGGCGTCGCTTCGCAGGCGCGACCAGGTGTAGCCGGCCCCGATTGCCCCTAACCCCCAGGCCAGCAGTGGGATGCGAGTGCTCAGGAAGTGATACTGCCGACCCAGCCACTGCGCCCAGGTGAATGCGTACTGCTCGTCACCGGCGGCGCGAAACACGAACGCGCCCCAGAGCGCCTCCCACGCATCGGCTCGCACCGAGCGAACGTGGATGAGGAAGAGAGCTGCCGACACGACGGCCAGGCCCAGAAGCACAGCACCAAGCTTGCGCTGCGAGCTCCGACCTCCGAGAAGAAGCAGCCCCCCTGTGACCCCGGCGAAGATGTAGCCCGACCACGCAGTCCACATCCCCGCAAGGACGCAGGTCAGGGCAGCTCCCGCCCACACCCGCCGACCCTCCAGCTCCCAGCGCCGGAAACTGAGCAGCGCACCCAGCATCCACATCAGCGCCACTGGTTCGTGATTGACCATCCGACCGAAGTAGAGCTCCATCGGAAGCAGCGTTAGGACCGCAGCGCTGAGCGTCGCTGCGCGCTCCCCCAGGCAGCTTCGCACCAGAAGCCAGAGGAGCACGATGCTCACCAGAGAGCAGCTAATGGGCACCAGTCTGGCCGCCCACTCGCACTCTCCGAAGACAGCGAACGTGCCCGTCACTGCCAGTGGCAGCGCAGGCGGGTGGTTCACGTAGTAGCCCGTAGGCGGGATGGGCAGAGCACCGGGATAGTAGCTCGTCGGTACGCCCAGCGTCGTCCCCAGGCCGGCCCGCAGGTTGTTGTGAGCTGACTGTGCCCAGAGCACGCCGTTCCAGTCGTGGTGGCCGGTCCACGGCCGCGTCAGGTTCAGCGAAAGCGCCCAGCTCAACCAGACCAGGACCAGCACCAGACCCACGGTCCAGACTTTCGCTTCCCTGCCGCTCGCGCCCTCCCCCATCACGACTACACCCTCTCGTCCCTCGTCAGCCTTGCTTCCCCCCTTCCGTGGGCACCACCGGCAGAAGGAGATGGGACGGGTACTGCCGGTCGTGATAGATGGTCTGGTGGGCGATCTGCCAAGCCTCTCCCGTGGCCAGGGGTTCGCCGGTGTTCAGGTTCCGGTCGAAGCGGGGGAAGTTGGAGCTGGAGACCTCCAGGCGCACCCGGTGACCGGGAAGGAAGCTGTGGGCAAGGGCGCCCACGTCGATGGTGAACTGATACACCTCGCCCGGCCTCAGCAACTCCTCCCGTCCCAAGCCGTTGCGGTACCGCGCCCGGAGGATGCCGTCGGTGAGGATGATGGCCCGACCGTCGGGCCAGACGTCCAGGAGCTTGGCTGTGAAGTCGGTGTCGGGCGCTGAACTTGAGGCGTGAAGCAGCACCCGGGGGTGCCCGACCACGGTGACCGGCTCCCTCACGACCTCACCCGTGTAGACCAACACGTCGTCCCTGCGCTCCAGTGGCCTCTGGTCGATGGGTCCGGGTGGGCAGTCTTCGATGCCGATGTGCTGGCCACCCAGGGTGGGCACAGGGTTATCGGGACCGTAGTCGAAGCTGTCGGGGCGCTCCTTGTCGGGTTGGTCCCCGTCAAGCGCGCCGTCGCCGAGGAAGGAGTTGGCCCGGCCGCCACTGTGGAGGTAGAGGGACCGGTCCTCACCCTCAGCAGGCGGCCACTGGCTGAAGCCTCGCCAGGAGTTCTCACCGGTCACGAAGAGCTTCACGGGCGGGAGTTCTTCGAGCAGCCCGGTGTACTCGTCTTTCAGCCAGTGGTCCAACCAACGGAGGACCAGGGCCTCGCGGTCGAGCACGGCCTCGGGACCGAAATCCAGGTCCCCACAGCTCCGCCCGCCGATGCCGTGCGGCCAGGGACCCATGATGACCCGGGAGCCGCGACGGACCTCCTCCGACTTCGCCAACCGTATGAGCTTGCCATACGCCCGTATCACCCCGGCCGCGTAGCAGTCGTACCACCCGCCGATGCACAGGATGGGCACCGGCCAGTCCTCAAAGGCCGTTGTCGCACTCAACGGCCCCCAGTAATCGTCGCCGGGGCCGTGGCTGAGCCAGTCGGCCCAGGAAGGAAGCTCCCGGCCAGCACCCAGGACGGGTGCTGTTCTCAGGGGCAGCGTCCGCCAGTAGTCGGGCCAACGGACGGGTGACCGCTGCGCGCTCCTCCCCTCCATCGCCGACCCCCAGCCCAGGGCGATGGAGAGCACCAAAGCCCCGCCCTGGTACATCACCCCGTCGCACAGGTCCGGGCACATCACCACCGGCGTTATCGTGCGCAGGTGGGGTGGTCGGCTCGCCGCTGCCTGCCATTGTGTATAAGCGCTGTAGGACCCACCGATCATGCCGACGCGGCCGTCGCACCAGGCCTGCTGTGCCACCCACTCAACGGTGTCGTAGCCGTCCTGAGACTCGTCCACCCAGGGGCGCCACCGGCCGTCGGAGTCGTAGCGTCCCCGGCAGTCCACGGCCACGTAGGCGTACCCTCGCTGGGCGTGACGTACTCCGCCCTCGGCCGCTGAGCCTCCGATGTCGTAGGGCGTGCGTACGACCACGGCCGGGAACGGCCCCTCACCGCGTGGCAGGGCGACATCAGCATTGAGCAAGACCCCGTCCCGCATGGGTATCTTCACACTCCCCATGAACTCCGCCGTCGTTGCCTGCGCCATTGCTGCTCCCTTCCCGACCGTGCCGATCTC
>CAZIBA010000046.1:0-9186 GCA_964536795.1 uncultured Planctomycetota bacterium
AAGCTCTCAGGCACGTGCCCTTCCCTATCTCTTGCTCCTGTCCCTGGTCAGGGACGGGCGTCCTTCGGAAGACGGGCGCGGGCGGCGCTCGACTCCTCTCTTTCTATCCTATCGGTGCACGGGCGCGCGTGTCAAACCAAAAGGAACGGCCGTCCCCGGGCACTCCTCCTTGTCCGGGACGGCGGGCTCGGATACCATACGGGTGGCCCCAAGAGGAGGATGACCAGTGAACGGCAAGCTTCGCTACGCTCTGGTTCCGGTCCTGATGTCATTGTGGCTCTCCGGCTGCGGATACCCGGAGGGTGGGTACGGCGAGGCGCAGGAGTCTCCGCTGCGACAGGCGGTGCGCGAGTACGAGGAGCAGATGGCGCAACTGGGCGGCCCGCCCCCCCGGGAGCGCACGGGCAACGTTATCGTGCTCCTGGAACACCACGTCTACGACACGCAGAGCTCCGTGCAGGTGTCCTCGGCCTGGCGCTACGTCGACGAGAAGTTGGCGGCCGGCTCCCGAAGCGGTCGGCTCTGGGGCCGCAACGGCCTCCGGCTGGGGTTGGCCGGCGAGGGTTTCCGGGGGGCGCTGAAGGTCCGGGCCCGGGGGGAGCAGCGGACCGTCAGCCAACAGATGATGCTCACTGCCCTCAGCGGCCAGGAGGCCTCCCTGACCGTGGGCACCGACGTCTACGTGCCCGCGCTCCGCTACTGGACCTGGAGCGGTCCGGTGACCCTCTTCGAGCGCGAGTTGGTGGGGAGTTCGCTGGTGGTGGTGCCTCAACTGGTGGGTGAGGACCAGATCCACCTCAAGCTCTTCCCCCGCTTCACCTCCCAGGCAGGTCGGCGGACCTTCGACGTCACCGAGCTCACCACCGAGGTGGTCGTCCCCCACGGGCGGACCCTGGTCGTCGGGGCCATGGACGAGAGCCTGGGCGGGCTGGGCTGGGCCCTCTTCTCCCTGGGCCGAAACCAAGGCGACCGGCGAACCCTCCTCCTGGTCACCCCCTACATCGAAGCAGCCAAGTAAAGCCAGCCTGCTCCAGACCCGCACCCCGTCCCCCGGGCCCTGGGGGAAGAGCTATGTGCCACGGCCGGGCTTGCCGGCCGTGGCTCGACCGGGCGGGGCGTTGGGGGCGCTAACGAATCTGCAGGGTCACCGGCTCGACGCTGTACTCCAGGCCCACCAGGTTGAGCTTCGGGACTGCGGTGACCTCGCCCCGAAGGTCCTCCGGCACACGCCACTCATACCAGTCCATGGTCAGTGTTCCGGTATGCACGGTGGTACCGTCGGCGTCGGTGATGATCACCGTGCCCAGCGGGGCGGACCCGCCACCCTTTAGCCATACGCCGTAGCGCCAGCCACACCGGCCTCTCAGGACCAACCGGAAGTTCACCTGCTCGCCTGCGCGATGAGGGCCGGCAACGGGCTCCAGGGTGATGGTGAAGGGCGGCCCGAAAAGCAGCTCCAGGGCCTCGTCGGCGGAGACCTCCACCGGGTCGGGTTCCGGCTTGGGGTGATAGCTGACCAGGTCCCAGGTGTGTCCCTCACCGTCGGTGGCGCAGAGGCGCACGGAAATGACCTTGTACTCGCCGACGGGCGCGGCGGCCACACCGGCCTCTCCCGGAGCCACGACCGCTCCTCCGCCGCCCGTCAGTTGCACGGTGAAACGGTCGAGACCCGTCCGTATCTCCCCCAGCTCGAAGTCAGGTCGGCTGAAGGTCAGTCTGGTCCCGTCAGTGCTGGCCTCCACGACGTACCAACGGCCGTCCACGACCGCCTGTCCCGAGTACATGAAGTTCTCGTCCCTGCCCCGGAAACGTCCGTCTCCGTCCAGGTCGAGGTAGTACCAGTCCCCCTGCCAGCCGCCGCTCCAGCAGTAGTCGTCGTAGCGGCCGGTGCCGTCGTTGTCGACCAGGGCGACCCGGTACTCCTTGCCTCCGATGCTCACCGTGCCCGCCATGTAGCAGCCGGGAAGCACACGCCAGCCGAAGTTGCCGGGTGAGGAACGGTGAGCGATCCAGCATCGGTACGGCCTCCGTTTGCCGTCCTGGACGATGGTCACGTCAACCGGGCCGTGACTGGGCCCGAACCGGTGTCGGACCTGACCCAGCGGACCCTCGTTGGTGAAATCACCGTCCCGGTCCAGGTCCAGGTAGACCGGAGCCCCGGAGCGAGGATGGTTCGGGATGGCGGCCAGCAGCGGCCTACGGTCCCTCGGTACCATCGGCACTCGACCACCGAATACCGGCAGCTCAAGCTCGTCCCCCAGAGGGACCTCGTAGACCTTGTGCGTGCGTCCCAGCTCGGGCGGAAGCCCGACGAAGCACTCGGGCAACTGCAGGACCTCGGCGTCGCCGTAAGGCACGCCGGCCCCGGCCAACTCGCTCATGTAGGCAGAGCCCTCGTCCGCGGTGTACTCAAGCGGCGTGACGCAGCCAGAGGCCAACCCAGCAGCACCGACCAGAACTGCCAAACCGATCCAGCGGACCCACATCGTGCACCCCCTTCCGGCGAAGCCCCCCTTCCCCTGCACCCTTGCCAACCATCGTATTGGGGAAACGCGGTGGGTCAAGGGTGGAAGGGGGGGGTGTGCGTCAGATCTGTGGGTAAGCAAGTCCCGTAGGGGGGACGGGCACCGGGCAAGAAGGGGCAGCCGCTGAAGGTTTCAGAGAGGCAAGGGGCTTAAGCCCCTTGTCCCCGCCGACCGGCGGGCTGCGTGCCCCCGTACGGGGCATTGCCTGCCCGCAGAGAATATCACCCACAAATCTGACGCCCGCCCTGGAAGGGGCCGAAGGTTGCGCCGGGGACAGCTCGTCGGTAGAGTGCGGGGTGGAATGGAGGTGTGGGCTCTGGAGGCCACCATGTACGTCGCCCTGGGTGACAGCATGAGCATCGACGAGTACGCCGGCGGCCCGGGCAGGGGTGCGGCCTCCCTCTTCCACCGCAACCACCCCGACTGGCCCGAGTTCGACAGCCGAGACCTCCACACCCTCTTTCCCGAGATGGGCTTCCGTCTGCTGGCCTTCGACGGGGCCACCAGCGAAGGGGTGCTGGCGCTGCAGGTGCCGGCCTTGGCTGAACTCCCGGTGGCACCCAGGATCGTCACCCTCACCACGGGCGGGAACGACCTGTTGAGCTACTTCGGCATCGGCGCCCAGGACTGCGAACAGGCGGCCGGGCACCTGCGGAGCAGACTGGAGAAGATAGTGCAGTCCTGCTGTCAGGCGGTGGGAACGACGGGCTGTGTGCTGGTGGGGAACATCTACGACCCCACCGACGGTACCGGCCAGATCCCGGCCAGCGGCTTCCCCCTGTGGAGCGACTCGATGCACGCACTCGAGCGCTTCAACGACACCATCGCCCAGGTGACCCGTGACTTCCCCGCACATCTGGTGGACATCTACAGTCATTTCCTGGGTCACGGCATCCGGGCCCAGGACCCGGACTTCGAGCACTACGCCAAGGGAGACACCGCCGTCTGGTACACCCAGCTCATCGAGCCCAACGCCCGTGGAGCTCACGAGATACGCCGACTCTTCTGGGAGGCCTTTGCACAGTCGGCACGGGACCGGACCGAAACCCACGGTCCGGGCGAAACGACAAGGGACACGTAGGCAAGGAAGTAGGAACACGGGTCTTCGGACCGGGGAGAAAGACGATGCCGGGCTTCCGCACACTGTCACTGGAGAAGTGGACCACGGTCGGGGCAAAGACCACCAAGGTGCGTGGCCGCTGGCTGTGGACCAACGAGGACCGGGCCGACTTCACCGGGCTGCCAGCAGGCAGGCAAAGCTTCTGGGGCATCCCCTTCCGCATCCCCGAGGGCAAGCGAGGCGGCGGCCCCAGGTTGGTCGTCGTCGCCGGGGACGGTTTCCCGGGACTGCCTGACAAGGTGACCATCCCGGTTCGGGGGACGGCCCGCTGGCTGGTCGTCGCCCACTTCTGTGACCAGTCCTGGCCGGGTGGCTCCCCGCTGGCCGGGAGCGTCCGGGCTGGTGAGGAGCTGGCCGTCTACCGTCTGCTCTTCGCCGACGGCGCCGCCGAGCAGCTCATCCGCCGACGTTTCGAAGTGAGCGACTTCACCCACGGCTGGGGACAGCTCCCCTTCGCCTGCCGACCGCACGTCCACTGGACGACCGCCCCCGTCGACACCCACTGGGGGGGCAAACAGACGGACGTCAGTGGTGGCGGCGCCCGTGTCAACTACTGGCTCTTCCCCTACCAGAACCCCCGACCCGACCAGGCCATCGAGGCCATCGAGTTCGAAGCCACCGGCCCGAGCCCCGTCGCCATCGCCGCTGTGACCCTGACCGACGCGCAGACCAACCCCCTCACCTGGACGGCCCTGGAGGAGGTCACGGTCAAGTTCGACAAGGCCGCTGCTCCTGCCCCGGCTGACCTGGGCGCTGAAATGGATCGAGGGGTGGTAGCCCGCGTGAAACCGCTTCCGGGCAAGCGCAGAAACTACACCACCGAAGCCCTGCGCGGCTGGGGTGAACGACTGAAGCGCACGGACAAAGTCTCGGCGGCTCGGGTTCAGGCCTACGGCTCACCCGAGGCGACCCTGACGGTGAAGACGGCCAAGGGCGCTTCTGAGGTGCGCTGGGGCGACGCCCTCGATGGCCGGGGCACCAGGAGCGCCGACGGTGCGCTGCGGGTGCGGCCGGCCTACAAGGGCAAGACCTACGTGCACGTGAACGTGGTGGATGCCGACACGGGCAGGCCCACACCGGTGCGCGTGCGCTTCGTCGGGCCGGAGGGTGAGTACCTGGCTCCCGTGGGCCACCATACTGAGGTCAACCAGGCCTGGTTCGAGGACATCGGGGCCGACGTCGTCATCGGAGGCACGGCCTACGCCTACGTGGACGGGAGCTTCCAGATCGAGCTTCCCCTGGGGGCCGTGGCCGTAGAGGTGGTGAAGGGATTCGAGTATACGCCGGTACGGAAGGAGTTCACGGTCAAGCCCGGGCAGCGGAAGCTCACCCTCAAGATCGGTCGCTGGACCGACCCCCGCAAGGAGGGCCTCTACTCGGGTGACACCCACATCCACTTCATTTCCACCGAGAGCTGTCACCTGGAAGCCCAGGCCGAGGGCCTGAACGTCGCCAACATCCTGGCCGCCCAGTGGGGGAGGCTCTTCACCAACGTCACCGACTTCACCGGCAGGCCCTCGGGCGTGAGCTCCGACGAAACCATCGTCTACGTCAACACCGAGAACCGCCAGCACATGCTCGGCCACCTCATCCTCCTGGGTCAGAAGCACGCCGTCTTCCCCCTCTCCAGTTCGGGACCTTCCGAGGCCTACCTGGGCGGGGACACCGAGGTGGCGCTGGCCGACTGGTGCGACGCCTGTCACCAACAGGGCGGTCTGGTCATCGCCCCCCACTTCCCCAACCCCTACGTGGAGCTGGCGGCCGACATCATCCTCGGAAAGATCGACGCGGCCGAGATCCGACCCTGGACCCGGGAGCAGCCCAACTTCACTCTTCGGGAGTGGTACCGATACCTCAACCTGGGCTGCCGACTCCCCTGCGTGGGCGGGACGGACAAGATGAGCAACTCCGTCCCCGTGGGCATCATCCGTACCTACGCTCGGGTAGACCGCAACAAGGGGTTCGGCTACGACAACTGGTGTGACGCCATCCGCGCCGGCCGCACCTTCACGACCACCGGGCCACTCGTCCGCCTGGCCGTCGATGGCCACGAACCGGGCGACACCATCCGCATGGGCCGGGCAGGCGGCACCGTCGAGGTGACGGCCGAGGCCGCCTGTGCACTGCCACTCACGGACCTTCGCTTGGTCCAGAACGGCCAGACCGTGACCCAGACGACTTCGTCCAAAGGTCGAAAGAAGCTGACGCTCCAGGCCAAGGTGAAGGTGGAGGCAAGCTCCTGGCTGGCCGTGCACACCTGGGGTCCGAGCGCCAGTTGGCCCCTGTCGGCTCACAGCTCACCCGTCTACGTCACCGTGGACCGGGAGGACGTGTTCCTTCCCAGTGAGGCCAGCTACGCCCTCACGCTCATCGAAGGTGGGATCACCTGGGCCAAGAACCTGGCCACCTTCCGCCGAGAGGCCAAGCAGCGCGACGTCATTCAGCTCTTCGAGCGGGCCAAGCACGAGCTCCAGCACAGGCTGGACCTCCACCATCACCACCACGGCCACAGCCACGGCTGAGAGAGGGACAACAAGACAGACACACGGCCGGGCAAGGCCGGCCGTGGCACACCCCTGCTGGCTGTCTACCCTCACTACCACGGCCACGGGTGAGAGGGATCCGAGCGCAGCGGGTGCCTGTGCTTACGGCTCCGGTGGGCGGACAAGGGGCTTACGCCCCTTGCCTCACCGGTTGCTCGACGAGGTCGGCGAGCACCGTGGCCAGGGTCTGGCCGATGCGGTGGTAGTCGGCGACGGAGTAGTCGCAGTCGGGGGTGCCCTGGTAGCTGGTCTCCAGGCCCACCCCGGGCAGCGCATAGTTGTCATAGAACCACGTGGAGACCGTGGTCCCGACGGTGTAGCGCGAGGGATAGCTTGGCGTGGTCCAGCCCATCTCTCCGGCGAGCCCCTCAGGCAGGGCTTCGTGGAACCGGCAGGCGAAGTCGCGCACCAGATTCCGCTCCCGCTGGGAGCGGCCGCGGCGGGGCAGGTGGACGTACGTCTCCCGCTCACTGTGCCCCGGGGCGTGGAGGTCGATGAGGATGCGCGGTCGGCACCCCTCTGCCCATCGGCGGATGTCCCTGCTGATGGCCACGACCTCGGTCCGGAGCGGCAGCTCGTACCAGGAGCGGTTGCAGTCCACCGGCAGCGGATCCTTGCCGTAGCTTCCCTCCACCACGTCGTCGATGTCCACGAAGGGCACCGCCCACCAGACCGCCTGCTCCCTGAGCGATGCATCCTCTGCCAGGTGGCGAAGCAGTCCGTCCAGCACCCAGCTCCCGGGGGTCTCACCGGCGTGCTGTCTTGCCAGCAGGTACACCCCCGGGCGCCTCTCGCCCTGGCCGCTCATACGAGTCGCACGACCGAAACCTGACGCCAGCCTGACGATGGGTCGTCCGTGATGCGACCGGCCGACGACTTCCCCCTGCCAGGCGTCCCCCGTCCCGGCCAAGGTCCTTTCCAGGTCGGCGAACTGATAGGGGTAGCAGTGAGCGAACTCGACCACCTGGTGACCGGCTGGGACGGTGAAGGTGAACAGCCGACGGCCTGAAGACGTCGCCTCCTCGACGGGAGGACCACAGCGCTGCCAGTCGCCATCGTCGCCGCGATAGACGGGGCGGTTTCCGGACCAATCCTCCCCGCCCAGGGTCTGGTCGGCGTTGGTGAGCCGACAGCTAAGCTCCCGGCCCCCCACGCCCTCCACCCGGAAGTGAAACCACATCGGCTCCGGGCAGTTCCTGGGGTCGGCGGCGAAATCGACCCGCAGGTGGTCCGGCCCCTCAGATACCTCGGAGACGATGCCGTTGCCACCGGGGAAGTCCATCTTCACTCCAACAGCGCTCACTGGCCACTCCTCAACCGGCCTCTTAGACACGAAGGAAGGGGCATCCGCCTCCTCTGAAGGGAAGCGGTAACACCACGACCCGCCTTTCTCGGGAAAGGGAGCGGAGGGCCGCGCCAGTCGCCCCCGCCCCAGGGACCCCGCGCTAACTGGCCGTTTTCTATCCACAAGGCCGTCACCTGTCAACTGCTCCGCGCCCTGCGACGGTTCGGCAGGACTCACCGCAAGCAGGCTCGGGGTGTGCTGAGCAATTGACCTCGTCGAACCACAAGCGCGGCCACTCACACGATCGGGGCCTGCAGTCCGGGAGGGGGGTTTTTCTCCGGCCCGGGGGTTTTTCTGTGGCGGGACGGGACCCCGTGGTATACCTGCAGCCTTTGCGTCACTGCGATGGCAGCCACCGGAGCCCGGGAGAGATGTGCCCACGAGACCTGACACAAGAGGAGCTGGCCGCCCTTCCCCGACGGAAGGTCATGCGGGGCCTGCGCGTCAGCATCCTGGCCGGCTCCCTCGGCAGCGCCTTCTTCCAACTGACCGTGGGTGTGATCTTCATCGGTTTCGCTCTGGCCCTGGGGGCCAGCAACCGGGAGATCGGCCTCCTGACCAGCACCATGCCCCTGGGCTCACTGGCCCAGCTCGCCGCCAGCTACCTCATCCAGAAGACCGGCCTACGCCGACGGCTCTTCACCGCCAGCATGCTCGTCAGCCGATCGCTCTGGCTATTGGTCATCCTGGTGCCCTTCCTGATACCGGGGCAACTGGCTCCCTGGCGCATCCGGGCGGTGTTCGCCATCCTGTTGGTGAGCAACCTGCTCCACGCCCTGGGGTCCAACGCCTGGCTCAGTTGGATGGGGGACCTCATCCCCGGTGACGTCCGGGCCCGCTTCTTCGGCACCCGCCAAGCCGTGACCTCGGCCACGGGGATGGCCATCGGATTGCTGGCGGCCCGCTACATGGACTGGTGGGAAGCGGGTGTCAGCCGATGCAGCCGGGCCCACTTCTTAGGGTTCGCCACCCTCTTCGGGGGAGCGGTGGTCCTGGGGGTGCTGGACATCCTGCTCTTCTACTTCATCCCGCACCCCAAGGTGCATCGGGAGGACGGCCGGCGGAGCTTCAGGCGGATGCTGGGTACAGTTCTGAGGAACCGGAGCTTCCGGTCGCTGGTGCTTCTCTTTGCCTGGTGGTGGCTGGGCACGGGTATCGCCGTCCCCTTCTTCAACGTCTACCTGCGCGAGGACCTGGAGCTGACCTACACCACGATCACGTTCTACGGGGTGGTCGGAGGGGTGGTCTACATCCTGGCGAGTTACCTGTCGGGACGGGTGGTGCATCTGGTGGGAAACAAGTTCGTTCTGGGGGTGTCCTTTCTGGTGGCCGCGGTCGGTCCCCTGCTCTACGTCTTCACCTCGCCTGAGCGGACCTGGCCGGTGCTGCTGGCTTTCATCGTCGGCTCGGCAGGCTGGGCGGCGATCTTCATGCTCTCGATGAACATGAGCATCGCCCTGAGTTCCCGCAAGGAGCGCTCGGTGTACCTGGCCTGGTTCGCTGCGGTGACGGGCTTGGTGACGGCGGGCTCCTACGTCCTGGGTGGCTACCTGGCCGACTGGCTGGAGCCCGTGGCCTTTTCCCTCTTTGGATTCCGGGTGGCCCACCTGCAGGTGCTGTTCGTGCTCAGCGGGCTCCTGCGGGGCTCCTGCA
>CAZIBA010000047.1:0-9024 GCA_964536795.1 uncultured Planctomycetota bacterium
CGTAGGCCACCAGCCGCCTGGCCGGGAGCGCCCACTCGGTCATCTCCCGGTAGGAGGCATCGGGCAGGTAGACCTTGCCCACGGGGGGAATCCGGTCGGCCACCTCGGCCAGGGTGGTGATGCGCAGCCAGTCACGGTTCCGCAGCAGGAGCTCGATCCAGCGGCGAAGCCAGCCGTCCTCGTAGACGTGCTTGTGGGTCTCGGGCCAGGAGCCGAACTTCTCGCCGTCGTCGGCATAGACGATGACGTTGCCGCCGCCCACCTGGGCGTACTGACTCAGGAGCTCCAGCGTGCGCTCCGGCTCCTGGAAGGGGATGCGGTAGCGGAGCTCTTCGCTGGCCGGATACACCCGGAGCAGCCGACCGTCATCCTCGGTCAGGAAGCCCCCCACCAGCTCCGCATCGGTCAGACCGGCGCTGCGGAAGTGACTGTCGTCGAGGGTCGTGTACTGAAGGCCGGCATCGACCAGGCTGCGGGTGAGGCACTGCTCCCAGACCCGCTCGGCCAGCCAGGCCCCCCGGGGACGCTGGCCGAACCTTTTGTGCAGATACTCGCTGAACGTCTCGATCTGTCCCCGGCGGTCCTCTTCCGGGAGCATGGTCAGGATGGGGTCGTAGAAGGCGCCGCCGATGAGTTCGGCCTGTCCCCGCTCGGCCAGCTTGCCGATGAGGTCGATGAGCTGGGGGGCGTTGGTCTCGAACCACTCCAGGAGGCTGCCGCTGTAGTGCAGGCAGACGGGGAGTTCGGGGTAGTCGGCCAGCACTCTGAGCCAGGGGCCGTAGCCGACGTCGGCAGCGTACTGGACGGCGAAATCCAGGTTCCCCACCGGCTGGTGACTGTGAAGGACCAGCACGAAATGGACCTGGGGCCGCTCGACCTGGGACTGAAGGTTCCCCACGTCCGAGCCGCCTGCTAACCCTTGGCCTTCGCTCACGTGCCTCACCTCCCTCGGCAGGTGTCAGCCCTTCGACCGTTGTCCCCGGGGTCCGCTCGTCCTCTCTGCCGGCCCAACGGGGAGACGGCTCCGGTTCCCTCGTTCGTCCTGGTCCGGGGTGGCTATGGGGAGCTCAGCTCCACCTCCTGCAGGTACTCGGCTGCGTTTTCCGGGGGGACGGGGTTTATGTAGAAACCGGTCCCCCACTCGAAGCCGGCCACCCGGGTGAGCCTGGGGATTATCTCGATGTGCCAGTGGTAGTGCTCCAGGTCGCCCACGTCGAAGGGGGCGGTGTGGACGACGTAGTTGTAGGGCGGGTAGTCGAGGGCCTGCTCCAGCTTGCCCAGGATGGTCCTGAGGTCGGTGGCCAGCTCGGCGATACCGAGCTTCTGCAGGTTCTCGAAGTGGGAGGCGTGGCGTTTGGGCAGGAGCCAGAGCTCGAAGGGAAAGCGGCTGGCAAAGGGGGCGAAGGTGACGAAATTCTCGCCCTCCAGCACTATCCGCTTTCCACCGGCGATCTCCTGCTCCACCATATCGCAGAAGATGCACCGGCCCCGGTAGCTGTAGAACTCCTGAGAGCCGTTCATCTCGTCGGCCACGTTTTTGGGCACGGTGGGTGTGACGATGAGCTGGGAGTGGGTGTGTTCCAGGGAGGCGCCGGCGGCCTGGCCCACGTTCTTGAAGACGAGGCCGTAGATGAAGCGCTTGTCCTTCTTCAGGTCCACCAGCCTGTCGCGGTAGGTCCAGAGCACCTCCTCGACGTTCTCGTTGGACAGGGCGCTCAGGGAGAGCACGTGCTTGGGGGTCTCGATGATGACCTCGTGGGCGCCGATGCCGTTCATCCGGTCGTAGATGCCCTCACCCCGCTTGTCCAGTTCCCCCTCGATCATCAAGGCCGGGAAGAGATTGGGCACCACCCGCACCCGCCAGCCCGGACTGTTGGGTGGGCTGCCAATCTCCCGGTAGGCCATGATCTCCGGTGGGGTGGAGTCCTCACAGCCCTCGCAGAAGGGACAGAAGCCCGCCCGCACCGGCTGGGGTTGGGTCTTGAAGTCACGGGGCCGTCGGGCCCGTTCGGTGGCGATGATGACCCAGCGACCGCTCACCGGGTCCTTGCGCAGTTCAGGCATAGTCGGTTGGCTCCTCGTTTTCTTCCACAGTCACAGGTTGCCGGCCGCAAGTCACGAGTCAGAGGTCAGGAAGTTGCAGCACACAGACGCACGTCCAAAGCGTCTCCTCACGGGAGGCCCGGTCGTCCGTAGGCTCTGGTACTGGTTGTCCTTTTGTTTTGCGAGGGCCGCGGCCCGGCTTCTCCGGGCGCAGCTCTCACGCGGTCCACATGCGCTCCTCGAAATCGGGGGTGGGCACCCGGAATCGGATGGCCGACTCCCTGGGGAACCGCCCAGCCACGCCCTCTGCTCCTACGAGCTCCACCACGAACCCGGCTTCGCGGCCGGGGGAGAGGCCGAGCCCTGCAAGAGGCACGGCCAGCTCGAAGATCACGTCGCAGGCTGCCCGCGCGCCGGTCACCGGCTCCGCCTCGCCACCCGCCCGGCTCACCCTCACGGTCGGCTGCTCCGAACCGCAAGCGGTCAGTTCCAGAACCACCTCCCAGCCGTCGTCGCCCACCAGGACGCGGATGGCCGAGAAGCTCCCCAGCACCTCGCGGGCCTTGCGGTAGCAGTCGATGCGGAGCAGGAACTCCCGCTCGTTGAAACCGTAGTAGAGCTCCTTGACCGATCCCCGGGTGCTGGCGGCCATGGCCCCGCGTGAGGGGCTGGTGTGGTAGCGGCCGGCCCCCAGCCACTCGAAGTAGTTGCCGTGTCGTCCGTCCACCCTCACCTCCAGGAACTGCGTGGGCGTCGTGTAGACGGGCTTGGTGCGGAGCTGGGTGATGGGGGTTTCCAGGTACACGGGTGGCTCGTCCCCCAGGAGGAGGTAGACGTTCTTGAGGTGACGACGGAAGAGCCGGTCGTACTGGTCGTCCATACCGGAGAAGTGATCGTCACCGAACCACCAGAACCAGTCGCTTCCCTCGGCGATGTAGAGTTCCCGCCAGGCCCGCTCGGCCTCGGCCGAGCGGGGCTGGTCGCTGCCGTCGGCCTTGGCCAGCAGGAAATCGCGGGTGCGGTCCAGGTAGCTCCAGGCCCGGTTGTCCTCGTCGTGACCGATCCAGATGGCGAAGTTGTGGTTGATCCAGGAGCCGGGGAACAGGGTCTCCAGGGTGGCCGTGGGGGGTTGGCTTTCCAGGTACTCCGAGGGGGTGACGGTAACCAGGTCCTCGGCCGAGGACAGTTTCTCGTAGAGCAGGCTCAGGAACTCCAGTCCCTGCTGGGGGTAGTGCTCCCAGGCGTTCTCGCCGTCCAGGATAATGGCAATCAGGGGTGAGCGCTGCAGCCGACAGCGCTGGGCGGAGTGGCGGATGCGGTCGAGCAGATCGGCCACGGCCACCTGGGCCGGGGCCTTCTGGTACTGGAAGCCGATGAGGTCGCTCAGGCAGTGGTCTCGGAAGAGGACGGTGATGGGACCCCCGCTCCCCTGGTAGAGATAGGGCTGATAGAGCAGGTCGGGCTGGAGGAGGTGGCGGTTGGCGTCCCGGTCCAGCGTCTGTCCCAGGGAGAGGGCCAGGATGTCCTCGTCGGTGGCCAGCCAACTGAAACCCGCCTCCCGACACAGGGGCACGATGTCCCGGCTAACCGACCCTTCCGACGGCCACAGACCCCGGGGTGGTCGGCCGAAGGCCTCCTCGTGAGCCTGGCTAGCGGACCGGAGCTGTCTCCGGGCGTCCTCACCGTAGGAGCGTCCGGCCCCCGGGATGCGGGCCTGGGGCATGGCGATCCGGGCCGAGCTCCGGTCCACCAACAGGGGGAGAATGGGGTGGAAGTAGGGGCTGGTGGTGAGCTCCAGCTGACCGTTCTCCTCGAGCTTCCGGTAGAGGGGAGCGACGGCGGCCATCACCTCCTGTTGAAGCTCCAGCACCCGCAGCTTCTCGACCTGAGTGAAGCCCTGTCCCTTGTCGATGAGGGAGCCGAGCTCGGGCCACCGCTCCCGGGCCAGGGGATGGAACCAGCAGAGGTTGAACCACACCTGCAGGTCGAGCAGCTCCTGCGGACTGAACCGGCGGGTCCCGTAGCGGCCCTTCTGACGGGCGTTCTGGCGCTTCCGGAAAAGCTCGTCGTAGCGGGGATAGGGACTGATCATCGTCGAACGGTTGGCCAGGAAGAAGGACTCCAGGAGCGCCTGGCGGTCGTCCTCGGTGAGCTCGCCCACCGGCTTGGCTGAGAGCTCCTGGAAGACGTCCCGGGTCCGGCCGTCGGCGTAGCTCCGGAGCTGCTCCAGGAGGGAGGGGACGAAGTTGAAGGTGAGCTTCACCTTGGGGAACCGCGACGCCAGAGCAGCCATCCCGAAGTAGTCCTTGATGGCGTGCAGCCTGACCCAGGGCAGACTGCACTCCCCCGAGACGTCGTCCCGGTAGTAGGGCTGGTGCATGTGCCAGAGGATGCAGAGGGAAACCTGCTTCATCGTCCCTGGAATTCACCTCCCACCAGAAGCCGGGCTAGCTGACCCATCAGCGTCCGTCGGTCTCGCCCGGCCCAGCGGCAGCCTCGCTCACCAACTCATAGAGGGCCTGGTACTCACCAGCGCTCCGACCCCAGGACCAGTCCTGAGTCATTGCCACCCGCCGAAGCTCGGCCCAGGCCTGGGGGTCGCTGCGGAAGAGCGTCAGGGCCCGACCAAGGGCCTCGGCCAGGGCCTCGGCGGTGAAGCGCTCGAAGACGAAGCCGTTGGCCTCTCCGGCAGTGAGGGTTCCGGGGTCAAAGTCGGTGATGGTGTCGGCCAGCCCGCCGGTGGCCCGGACCACGGGCACGGCCCCGTAGCGTAGACTGTAGAGCTGGTTCAGGCCGCAGGGCTCGACCCGTGAGGGCATAAGGAAGATGTCAGCCCCGGCCTCGATCTCGTGGGCCAGTCGGTCGTTGAAGGTCAGATTGACGGCGAAGTTCTTGGGGAACTCCTTGGCCATCTCGCCGAAAGCCTCGTGGTACTTGGGCTCACCCGTCCCCAACAGCACCACCTGGGCCCCGGAGCCGAGCACCTCGGGCACCACCTCCAGCACCAGGTCGAAGCCCTTCTCCGGAACCAGCCGGGAGATCATGCCCACCAGCGGGGCGTCCGCCTTCACCGGCAGCTTGTTCTTCTTCTGCAGTGCGGCTTTGCACTTGGCCTTCCCGGCCAGGTCTTCTGCCGAGTAGTGGGCCGGGATCAGCTCGTCGGTCTCCGGATTCCACATGTTGTAGTCGATGCCGTTGACGATCCCCGACAGCCTGTCCCGACGTTCAGACAGCACCCCCTCCAGACCGTTGCCGAAGGCCGCCGTCTGAATCTCGCGGGCGTAGCTGGGACTCACGGTGTTGATGTAGTCACTGAAGACCAGCCCGCCCTTGAGCAGGTTGAGCTTGCCGTAGAACTCGAGCTGCCTCCAGTTGAAGAGCGACCAGCCCAGTCCCGTCAGGGGCACGTCCCAGTGCCAGAAGATGCCCTGGTAGAGCAGGTTGTGGATGGTCAGCAAGGTACCCATTCGACGAAGCGACGGCTCCACGTCGTAGAGCGTGCGCAGGTAGACGGCGGCCAGGGCCGTCTGCCAGTCGTTCAGGTGGAGGACGTCCGCTTCGAAACCCAGAGCCAGCAGTGCCTCCAGGATGCCCCTGCTGAAAAAGACGAAGCGCTGGCAGTTGTCGGCGTAGGCGTGGGCCCCGGCTCCGGTCTCACCGTAGAGTCCCGGACGGTCGTAGTACTCGTCGTTGCCCAGGAAGTAGACGGGGACGTCACTGCCCGGGAGCTTGCTCTCCCAAAGCTCCCCCTCGACTCCCTCCTCGCCCACCGGAACGGTGACCCGGATGCCCGTGTCGGCGAGCTCGGCTCCCGAGTCCCTCACCGCACGGAAGAGCGGAAGAATGAGCCTGACGTCGTGCCCCAACTCCGCCAGGGCCCGTGGAAGGGCTCCGGAGACGTCGGCCAGTCCCCCCGTCTTGGCAAAGGGCACCGCTTCGGACGTGGCAAAAAGGATGTTCACTAACACCCCTCCCCATAAGGCGTTTCTTCCATTGCTGCCTGTGTGCTCCGTCCCGATGACGGCCGCACACGGGGACTGCGGCTCGCTCTGAGCATTGTACCGGCGCGACGCACCTGGGCAAGGGGAAAGCCGCCCCGTCGAGAACCAGGCTCACAGTGAAGTTATCGGCTGAAAGCGGTCAGGGAGAAGCACCTAACCTCGGTCCGGCCCTCGCCTGCCACCGCAGCGCGCACGTCAGGATTCTGGAGACGGTGTGCCTCGGGCGTCCACCCCGGCTTCGCCCTCGGGTGGCACGGGTGCCGCGCCGAAGGCGAAGCACCCGTGCCACTCACTGCATCGCCCACCAGCCGGCGGGCCGGGTTTCCCCTGCAGAGCCGATGTGCACCTGACAGGGGAGCCGGGCACTTGCAGGTTACAGCAGCTTGGGGTGCATCTGGTCGTCGAAGCCCACCCAGGCGGAGCCGTTGTCGATGGAGAGGCGGACGGCCTCGATGACGGCGACCCCGATGAGGGCCTGGTGGGGGAGGGCCCGCAGGTCCTTCCAGCCTTCCAGCAGCTGGCGCCGACGGGCCACGGCCTCCTCCTCGCTCATGCCATCGGTCTCCTGGTGAATGAGCCGAACGTCGTCCAGGGCCTGCTGGATGCTCTCGTAGCCGTAGCCCACGTGGTCCACGAGCCCATCGGCCTCCCAACTGTCGTAGGTCTTGAAGAAGTTGGGGTTGTAGTGCTCGAAGCCCCCGGCCTCGGTGACGAAGTGGAGGTTGCGGTCCATGTGGTCGGCCCAGTACTCACCCAGGGTGCCCTCCAGGTTCATCCCCTGGCGGGTCATTGCAGAGCCCTTGTCCGAGCTGACCCAGGAGGTCTGAATCCAGAAGACCGACCCGTCCTCCCACTCGATAACCGCCTGCACGGCGTCGAAGGCGTCCGAGCCTTTGCTGGGGAGGAACTTCTTCTGACCGAAGGCCACCAGCCTGGCGGGCCTGAGCCCGGTGACGAAGTAGTAGACGTCGGCGTAGTGCACCCCGATGTACTCGAAGGGACTGGAGTGCTCGGCCCAGAGGCCGAACTTGTCTAAGGGCATGTACTTGGGCTCCTCGATCCAGGCGTGGCCGTGGAGCATCTCGCCCAGCTCGCCCTGGCGGTACTTGTAGCGTGCGGCCCGGACGGCCCGGTCGTGGCGCTTGTGGTAGTCGGTGAGGACGTAACGGGCCCGCTCGGACGCCTTCTCGGCGATCTGGTGGGCCTCGGCCACCTTGAGACAGAGAGGCTTCATGCAGGTGACGTCGTAGCCGGCCTCCAGCGCGGCCATGATCATGGGCGTGTGCAGGTGGTCGGGGGTGGCCACGATGACGATGGCCTTCTCACCCACGTCCTCGAGGGCCTGCTGGAAGAGGTCGGGGAACCTTTCCTTCGGGTCCACGCTGTCCGGGTCGGGGTAGGCCTCGAAGCCCTCGCCGGGGAGCACCTCCCTGACCTGCTCGATGATGTCCCCCGTGAGCGAGCTCACCAACACCCGGCCGATCTTCCCCCGCCGACGCTCCTGGAAGACGGTGGGAAGCACCACCTCCTGGCTGATCATCCCGCCACCAATCACCAACACGTCCAACTTGCCGTCCCACGCCATCGCTTCTCCTCCTTGGTGTCTTGCCGATGCTCGTACCGACGCTCGCCCTCCTGTTGCCCAGACCCCATAATACGGCCTCCGGCCTCAGTGTCAAAGCCTGCCTTCACCCTTACGGGCTTGGGCCGGCCAAGCCCCGTCGTCCGTTGCGCAGTGCTGCCGACGAGGTATAATGAACGAGCGCCGATACCACAGACGGCTGGGAGCGCTGGACAGGCAGGAACCACCATGTCCGAAAGCACGGCAGAGCACTCCACCGGGCGGCGATGGATCGTTATCCTGACGGTGGCGGTCGCCATTGTCATCCTCTTATTCATCTTCTGGGAACAAATTGCGGTTTTCGTGTGCGTGCAGATGCTGCGCAGCAAGGCCACCTATATGAGAGGCAAATCGGCGCTGTACCTGCTGGGTCACCGAGCGGTCCCCCACCTCATCCCTTACCTGGATCGGACGGACAGAACGGCGTCCGGCATGCGCTACTCTGAGATGGCGGCGCGGATCGTCCTGGACAGTTGGCCTGACCTGGCGGAGGACGAGGTGGTCGTCATCGCCCCCCGTCTCTTCACGGCGAGCGTGGTAGTCCGTGAGGCGTATCAGGTCGGGAAACCCGTCTCGTATATGCTGAACGTGGACCTCGAGGGCATCAGCCAGTGGTGGAAGACGTACCCCAAGTGGGTGGAGACGGTAGAGCTCGTGAAGGAAGGTGAGCCCGTCGTGAGCTTGAGGATGGGAAGAAGGGTGATCGCCTGGGGACTGGAGCCTCAGCCCTGGCTGATGCCGCTGGACCCGGAGATGGGCTGGGTGCAGAAGGTGCCGGAAGCCCGGGAGATGCTCCAGCGCCTGCAGGAGCCCGGTCAGCACACGCTTCGGGTCTCCCTTGCGCTGCTGGACAACCGGCTATCTGAACCCGTTCCCGTCGCTCAGTTCACACAGGTCATCAACACTGTGGAGTCACTTCCACCGGGTTCTTTCGTGGCCGTGAGCGACCCGGTCACCGATGCGAAGATGAAGCAGGCCATCTCTGTGAAAGCCGGCTTGGCCGCGGACCGCTCAGGCCTCCCGCTCACCGTTCTGAAGCAGGAGGAGGTGCCCTTCACCATCGAGAAGCGGTCAGAGCCGCCCGTGGCTTTTGCCGGGCGGTCCGTCGTGCGCATCCGGGAGACGGGTGTGGAGTACGACGGTGGCGGGCATCACCGGGAGAGCATCGTCCCCGGTCAGCCCTTCACCTGCACCCCCGTCAGATGGATGGTAGAGGACCTGCCCCTGGAACCGGGGCTCACCTACCACCTCCAGGTGGTCTACAAATCCGACCCCGACGCAGCCTGGCTCTACCCCTGCATCCCCGAGTACTGGGAGGGGGTGCTGGTGAGCGTCTGGGTGGAGGTGACGGTACCCGAG
>CAZIBA010000048.1:0-7628 GCA_964536795.1 uncultured Planctomycetota bacterium
GCAAGCGCAAGCTCTGGGCCAAGCAGAAACGAGGCAAGAAGCGCCTGAAGCAGGTGGGCCAGGTGAGCATCCCCCAGGAAGCCTTCCTGGCCGTGCTCGCCAGCGAGTAGGCCGGGGGAGAACCGAGGACCCATACGAGAGAGCATCAAGGAGCGAACATCGTGACCTCAAGTCCCGCCAAGGTGGAGCAGGTCCGCACGCAGGACTCCAGCCGGGGCGGCCAGCGGCGACCGGGCTGGGGACTCCTGGAGAACCTGGAGTCGGTGGCCCTGGTCCTCATCCTCACCCTCATCCTGCGCGGGTCGGTGATGGAGGCCTACGTCATCCCCACCGGCTCCATGGCCCCCACGCTGCTGGGCCGCCACGCTTCGCTTCGCTGTGGCAACTGTGGCTACCACTACGACCGGGGCATCCCCGGGTCCACCCAGGGGAACCCGTCGGGACGCAGCCTGAGCCTGAGCGACGTCTATTGCCCCAACGACCTTCAGCCGGCGGCACTGGTCAGGCGGAGCGGCCCGGCCAAGCTGGGCTGGGTGTCGGTCTGTCTTCTGCTCTCCGGGTTGGTGGCCGCGGCCGTCTACGCACTCGGTCGCTGGGGCTACCGTGACGAGCAGTTCGGACGCGTGGGCGGGCTGGTCGTCGGTCTCTTCGTCCTCTACCTCCTGGTGAGCAGCCTGCAGCCCTGGCGGGGGGGTGACCGCATCCTGGTGAACAAGCTCTACTACCACTTCCACCCCCCCAGCCGCTGGGACGTCATCGTCTTCAAGAGCCCCGAGGAAATCAGCCGACAGTTCATCAAGAGACTGGTCGCCGTCCCCGGTGACCGGGTGCAGATCCTCGACGGCGACGTCATCATCAACGGCTCCGTCTCCCGCAAGCCCGCCCACGTCCAGCGGGCAGTCTGGCGGCTGGTCTACGACCAGGCCTACCAGCCCGGTGACCTCAACCGGACCCCCTGGGAGGGCCCGGAGGGACGCTACCAGGCCACGGCCCAGGAGGTGGTGCTCCTCGGCCGGTCCTCCGGCGGGGGGCCGTCGGCCGACCCGGTGGAGGTGCGCTTCGTCCGGGAGGTGCCGGGCCGGGGGACCGTGCTGCGCGACATCCTCGACCATTCGGGCTACAACCGGGGCCTGGGCCAGCACGTGGTGGGGGACCTGCGGGTGCAGGGCGAGCTGGCTCTGGAGGGCGATGAGGGAGCGGCGTGGGTGGGCATCGATCACGACGATCGGTGCTACCGGCTCCGCCTGCTGCGCTCGGCCGAGGGGGGGTCGGCGGCCGAGCTCCTGGTGGACGGGCAGACGGTGGCCGGTCCCACGACGCTGCGGCTTGAGTCCGACGGGGCCTTCGCCGTGGAGCTGAGCAAGGTGGATTACCTGCTGCGGGCCCGGGTTGAGGGGGTGGAGCTGGGTCCCGTGGACCTGTGGACGGACGCCAGTGAGGTGCAGTTGCCTTCCCGGAGCAGCCGGGTGCTCCTGGGGGCGGAGGGCCTGGACTGCCGGGCCTCGGGGCTGCGCATCGACCGGGACCTCTACTACACGGGGTCGGTGCGTGGGTCCGACCGGCTCGGTGACGGGACCGTCGTGATGGGTCCGGGCGAGCAGTTCGTCCTGGGGGATAACAGTCCCGACTCCCGCGATAGTCGGGACTGGAAACTGCCCCGGGAGCTCTACGGCCTGGTGTCGGAGGTCCTGGATGGGGAGGCCGAAGACCTGGCGGCTTCGGAGGCCCGTCTGCTCCGCTACGGTCTGAAGGCGGTGGAGGAGCTGCTCGACGCAGCCTACTCGGCCGACGGGTCCGGGCAGGAGCGGGTCCTGGAACTGCTGGCGGCCTTGGCCCCTGAGGGGCCTCGGGTGAGGCCGGGTGAAGACCT
This sequence comes from uncultured Planctomycetota bacterium, assembly GCA_964536795.1. Classification (GTDB taxonomy): domain Bacteria; phylum Planctomycetota; class DG-23; order CBDVDV01; family CBDVDV01; genus CAZIBA01. Next base: position 1,871 of record CAZIBA010000048.1, read on the forward strand.
GCAGGAGACCCTGGCCCGCTGGCAGGAGTGGTGGCAGGATCAGGAGCGCTCCCCCGGTCAGATCGTGCCCGAGGAGAACCTGCTGGGGAAGCCCTTCCTCGTGTTTTGGCCTTTGCCCCGTGTCGGTCTCATTCGATAGAATGCGCCGGGGGGTGGTAGTGGGCCCGTCCGGTGAGGGGTTTACGTGGCGCTTCTAAGAGTAGAGAATCTGAGAAAGCGGTTCGGCCGGCCGGGCCGGGGTGGTCGGCTGGTGGTCAACGACGTCAACTTCACCGTGGGCCGTGGCGAGGTGGTGGGTCTGCTGGGGCCCAACGGGGCCGGCAAGACCACTACTTTCCGTATGACCATCGGTATGATCGCCCCCGACGCCGGTCGGGTTGTCTTTGACGACCGGGACGTGACCGCGTTTCCCATGTACCGGCGTGCCCGCCTGGGTATGGGCTACCTTTCCCAGCAGTCCAGCGTCTTCCGTCGACTCACCGTGGAGCAGAACATCATGGCCGTGCTGGAGGTGATGCGCCTGCCCGCGGGGGAGCGCCGGGAGCGCTGCCGACAGCTCCTGGGCCGTCTGGAACTGGCCCACGTGGCCAGAAACCGAGCCGAGACCCTGAGCGGAGGCGAGCGCCGACGACTGGAGATCACCCGGGCCCTGGTTTCCCGGCCGTCGCTGATCCTCTTGGACGAACCCTTCAGTGGTGTGGACCCCATCGCCGTCTTCGAGATCCGCGACATCATCCGTCGACTCAGAGACCAGAACATCGGCATCCTGCTCACCGACCACAGCGTGCGCGAGGTCCTCTCCATCACCGACCGCTCCTACATTATCAACAACGGCAAGGTGCTGGTGAGCGGACCACCCGAGGCCATCATCGCCGACCCCCGGGCTCGCAAGGTCTATCTGGGCAAGACCTTCGACGCCGAGGAAGGAGCCCCCAGGCCAGCGGCCCGCCCCGCCGGCGAGGTCCCCGAGGCCCTGCCCGGCAGCGACGTGGGCATCCACGACCACGTCCGGGACGTCTCCTTCCACATCGACGACGAGGAGCTGCTGCGCGAGTTCGCGAAGGACCTTGACGAAGAGGACGGGGAGACCCCCCCGGCGGACGCGGGGACCGACGGCCAGCCGCCGACCGCCCGCCCATAGACCCGGGAGGAGCAGGGGAGGTACCGTGCCAGAGGTCCAGCCCAGCAGTGAACTTGAGGTCATTGTCTCAGCCGAGCGCATCAAGCAGCGCCTGGACGAACTGGCCCGGGACGTCGAACGCGACTACGCCGGCTCCGAACTGGTGCTGGTGGGGGTGCTCCAGGCCAGCTTCATCTTCATGGCCGACCTGGTCCGCCGACTCGACCTGCCCCTCCGGCTGGACTTCCTCAGGGCCTCGAGCTACGGCGACGGCACCTCGCCTCGAGGGCCCGTGGTCCTCGGCTGGGACCCGGTCCTAAAGGTCGCCGACGCCGATGTGCTTCTCGTGGACACTGTCCTGGATACCGGGCGCACGTTGGCCGCTGCCCGCGCCCATCTCCTGGAGCTGGGGCCCCGGCGGGTCCGTATCGCCGTGCTGGTGGCCAAGGAGGGGGCGCAGGAGGTCCAGGTCCCCGTGGAATACCTGGGCTTCACCGTCCCCAACCGCTTCCTGGTAGGCTACGGCCTGGATTACGCCCAGCGCCACCGCCACCTCCCCCACGTCGCCGCCCTGCCCGCCTGACGCTGCCCGCTTCCCGCGCCCCGCAACCCGTTTGACAGACGGCGCGGAAAGGACGCTTGGCCGGTACGGAGCGGGCACGTAGGATGTGTGGGCACGGAGCGTCTCAGCACGACGAGGGGAAGGAACTTGGGTCAGAAGCTGAAGCAGGAAGACCTCCTTACATCAGTGGCAGATCCGCCCTTGAGCGGAACGGTTCCTGAGAAGCTTGCCAAGCTGCTCTCGTGGGACCTCGGCTTTCACGGCCAGAACAGTACCTACGCCTCACACAGCGTCCACGCCTTCGCAGCGAAGTTCCCGCCTCAGATACCTCGGCTCTTCATCAAGCATCTCACGGCCGAGGGTGATACGGTTCTGGACCCGATGGTGGGTTCCGGTACCGCTCTGGTTGAGGCCGCGCTGCTTGGCCGTCGGGGCATAGGCTTTGATCTCGACCCGCTGGCCGTGCAGATCTGCCGGGTGAAGACGAGGCCGGTCGATGAGTCTGCCATCGAGAGCGTCGGGCGCCACTGTGTGGAAAGGGCCCAGAAGCTGGCGGCACAGTGCTCCTGGGTGGAAGGTGAGCTGGAGCGCCGATTCGACCAGGAAGGTCGGCAGTTCCTCGACTACTGGTTCACCGCCAGCACACAGAAGGAGCTTCTGGGGCTCATCGCGACCGTTGAGGAGGTCCGTGACGACAACCTGCGTGCACTTCTCGGGCTGGTGTTTTCTTCGGTGATTGTCACCAAGTCCGGAGGTGTTTCGGTGGCCCGCGACCTGGCTCACTCACGTCCGCACCGTGACGCTTCGAAGCAGCTGCGCAACGCCTTCGAGGAGTTCTCAAAGCGCCTGGCCAAGGTCAGTCAGGGCATCACGCCCTTGCCGGTGAACAACGGGAACATCCTCGTGGACACGGCCGACGCCCGCTCTTTGCCGTTGGCGGATGGGACGGTAGACCTTGTGGTCACCTCGCCTCCCTATGCCAACGCCATCGACTACATGCGTGCGCACAAGTTCTCCCTCATCTGGTTTGGCCGCGACCTCGGCGACTTGCGGGAGCTGCGTGGGCGTTACATCGGCTCCGAGAGGAACGACGGGGTGGACGGCAGGTCCTTGCCGGGCGCCGTGCGCCGGGTGGTCTCCCGGGTTCGCTCTCTGGACCGTAGAAAGGCGAAGGTTCTGGCCAAGTATTTTGTGGACATGCGTCGTGTGCTGGCTGAAATGCGCCGGGTGCTAAGGTCGGGACGTGCCGCAGTGATGGTCGTGGGCAACTCGACGATGCGCGGGACGCTGGTTCCGACCCACCGCTGCCTCGGCCAGTTGGGCGAGGATGTCGGCCTGGAGCTGGTGGGCACAGGAGAGCGGCAGCTCGACCGCGACCGGCGGATGATGCCCGCCAGTTTCAAGACGACGAACTCGGGGATCGAACGGCGCCTTCACAAAGAGTATGTCCTGGGCTTCATCAGGCCGTAGCAGGCGTCCTTGCGGCCAGTGCCCCTACCGGCCAGCAACTTCGTGCAACCAGCTTCGCCGGGGTCTTGGGGGGATTGGCAAGCGAGGCCCGCTTGGCCGTGAAGGTTTGGTGCCGTGGTTCAGGGCTTGTTGCTCCGTTGATAGAGGCGAGGTAAGCCATGCGGGTGTGGGGTTCGGCCAACGTTCTGACGGAAGAAGAGATTGGGCTCATCGAGCGGAGCGCGCTCCGTATCCTCGAAGAGATCGGTGTGGTGGTTCCCAACCGGACCATGCTCGACCGCCTGGCCCAGGCCGGGGCCGTGGTGGACCGGGAGCAGGAGCGGGTGCGCTTTCCCGTCCCCTTGATGAGGGACTTCGTTGCCGGGGCTGAAGCGGTGAGTTGGGATGAGCCCCGGGTCGCCGCCTATGCCGGCGCCTACTCCCGCAGCTACATCCCCTCCGGCGAGACCGAGGCCCGGCCCAGCACGCTGGGGGCGGTGGCCGACGGCCTGCGCCTGGCCGACTACCTGGACACGGTAGACGGGGTGGGCTGTCCGGGCACGCCCACTGAGGTGGCGCCGATCCTGGCTCCGCTGCTCATGAGGCTGCTCTGCTGGCGCTTTGCCGAGCGGCGGCGGTCCAACTGCGGCGAGCTCTGGGACACCCGCCTCTGTCCCTTCGTCAAGGAGATGGGGGAGGTGGCTGCTGAGCTCGAGGGGGGCGCGACCAGTGACTGGGCGCACCTGGCCATGGAAATGATCTCGCCCCTCAGGCTGGGTGCCGAGGAAGCCAAGCAGTACGTCTACTTCTGGGAGAACGGGCTCCCGGTGGGGGTGGGGAACATGCTCTCGGCCGGGGGCTCGGCCCCGGCGACCCTGGCCGGGGCGGTGGCGCTGCAACTGGCCGAGACGCTCTTTCTCAACTTCCTCAGTGTCGTCTTCGCCGACGGGCCGGAGCGAGAACCCGCCGACGGACCGTACCAGCTGAGCTTCGGTGCCTCGGTGAGCGTGCTGGACATGAAGCACGGCATCTATCCCTACGGCCGGCCCGAGATCGCCCTCACCCACCTGGCCGTGGGCCAGCTCGCCCGTCACTACCGGGCCAGCTTCGGCTCCAACTCCTTCTCCGGCGACGCCAAAGTCCCGGGCCCCGAGGCCGGCATGCAAAAGGCCTTCTCCGCCGTCGCCGGCATCATCGCCGGCACCCGCTCGCTGGGGTCGCTGGGGCTCCTGTCGGTGGACGAGATCTACAGCTTCGACCAGTTGGTCATCGACGGCGAGTTCGCCTCGGCGCTCAAGAGGCTGGCCCGGGGCTTCGAGGTGAGCGAGGAATCGATCGCCTACGACGTCATCGAGGAGGTGGGTCCGGGTGGCATCTTCACCGACCACCTGCACACCGTCACCCACTACCGCAGCGAGCACTGGCAGCCCCAGCTCTTCAGCCGGGAGATGCTGGCCACCTGGCTCCGGGAGGGCGCCAGGACCGACCTGGACAAGGCCCGGGAGGTCTGCCGGGAGGCCCTGAAGACGCATCATCCCAAAGGCATCGAGGACGAGACGGTGGCCGAGCTTCTCAAGGTCATCCACCGCGCGGCCGGGCACTTCGACGTCCCTGTCCCCCCCTGGCCCTTCTGAGTTACGTGCAGCAAGTTATGGACATAGTAGAGCTACCGGTGCCACGGGTGGCTCGCCGAAGGTCCTACGACTCGTATGGGCAGACCACCCGTGCCACCTGGCCTTTCCCAGGCCCCAGTAGAGGGCCCGGCGGCCCTACTCCTCTGACGGCGTGGGCGTGAGAGGCTTGGTGCTGACGGTGATGTCGTCGATCCACATCTTCTGGGGTCTCTTGGCTTTAGTCCAGGAGCAGACCCAGAGGGTGTTGACGTTGAGCACCGGTGAGGTCCGCCAGCGCAGCCCCTCGACGCGGATCTTTCGCTGGCCGTCGATCCAGAGCTCCTGAAGGCCGTCGCTCTTGCCGATGTCGTTCATCCTCACGTGCATGACGAGTTCGTGCCAGCGGCCCGCTTCGATGAGGACGGTAGGCTCCTCCTGCCAGAAGTAGTTGCCCCAGTACTTGCCCGTCTTGGTGTCCAGCTTCATCTCGGGCCAGTAGGTGTAGAAGCAGAAGGCCCCCGGGTTGGGGTACTTTCCCCAGGCGGTGACGGGGTCCACGTTGGCCACCCAGAAGTTGGTGCCATCGGGCTTCAGACCTGCCTTGCCGAAGCCGCTCCATCGGCTGTCGGTCCGGTTCCCCATCAGGATCATCCCGTGCATCCCGTTGCCGATGTCGAAGCCGGGCTCCAGTTTGAAGTACCAACGGACGTAGGCATCGTCGTAGCCAGGCAGAAACCACTTGATGGCCTCTCCCCCGTTCTTCCCCTCCTCAAAGCGGATTTCCATAGCCTGCTTCCCACCGTGGACGCCGGCAGGGTCACCGGTCACGCCGATGTGCTCCTTGTAGCGCAGCTCGTCCCAACGGGAGAGGTCGCCCGTCTCGAAGTCGTCGGCCAGGTGCGCGGGCAGCACAACGAGATTCGCCTGGGCGTGCCGGATCGCTGTGCCGCACGTCGGGCCGGTGTAGCGCTGCTCGCGACAGATCTGTCGGGCCGTTCGCGGGGCCATCTCGGC
>CAZIBA010000048.1:7638-7956 GCA_964536795.1 uncultured Planctomycetota bacterium
AAGTCGTCGGCGAAGATGACAGCGGGCGGCTGCTTCTCCTGCTGCTGAGCAGCCAGGCATAGGGGAACGACCAGCAACAGCAGCACGGAGCCAAACAGGGCAGCGGAAGCCGTCAGGTTCATCAGGTCACCTCCACGGTAATGGAGCTGGTAATGCCCGGGCGACCGAAGGCGTTGACCGGCCGCACGCACAGTCGGTTGTCGCCGGGGTGAAGGGGCCAGCGGAAGGCCGGGTCGGTGGGTTGCCAGTCGTCTTCGTCGCAGCGGACCTCGAAGCGGGCGAAGTTGGGGGTGACGGTCTCGGCCGAGACCTCGACGC
>CAZIBA010000048.1:7966-8987 GCA_964536795.1 uncultured Planctomycetota bacterium
CCGACTGCCCGACCGTGATGTGCAGTTGGGCCTGGTTGAGGGTCCAGTAGACGTCGTCGGGGTTCTCGGTGGCGATGAGGATGGGTTCGTAGCCCTCCTCGGGCTCCATCCGGAAACGCACGGGCGGGTCGCCCTGCCGGACGACGAACTCCTCGAGGTCGCGGCTGGCCTCGTCGCAGTACCAGAGGAAGCGTAGCTCACCCAGCCTGAAGGGCGTCGAGAGGAGGTTGTTTCGGAGCAGCACGGCGAAGTAGGAGTAGCGTTCCTGGGCGTCGGCGATCATCCCGTCGGGTCGACGCTGGAGGCTCACCTTGCGGAGGGCCCGGTCGGCGCCCCGGGAGAAGTCCATATCCACCCCGCCGTTCTTGACGTATTCGTTGTGGATCTCCAGGGCGCTGAGGGGAACTCCCCCCATCTCGAAGAAGTGCCCGCGCGTGCACTCCAGGGCCACCCACTTGCGGTAGTGGTTGGACCAGACCTCCACCGAGGCGTGGCCGATGGTGGAGAGCTTCCGCGCCGGGATCCCCACGGCCAGGCAGCACTGCACCAGGGCGTAGGAGAAATGGGTGCAGATGAAGGTCCTGCCCCGGGCGGCGTCGCCCAGCAGCTTGAGGGCGTTGTAGTCGTGGTGTGGTGCAGGGCCGAAGGTGACGTGGTCGATGGTCCAGAGCTGCAGGTGGGTGGCTTCTTCGAAGTCGTTCTGGGCGCCCGCGACGACGCGGTCGAGGGAGTAGTGTTCGCGCAACTTGCCCAGTTGGGGCTCGTCGGCTCGTTCGTAGACGAACTCGTGGGGGCTGCGCACGAGGGGCCGGTTGTCCACCTGGGTGACGGTGACCTGTCGGCCGGCCAACTGCCACCGCGCGCCTTCGGTCAGGGGAAGTCCGTCTCCGCTGGGAGAGGCGCTGGGACCGAGGCTGGCCTTCGCCTGCCAGGCCGCTGCCTCTTCCCGGGCCTGCAGGCGGGCCTACACGGCCCGGGCGCGGGCCCGGGCCTCCTCGGGGGACAGGGAGTTGGGGAAGAC
>CAZIBA010000049.1:0-5633 GCA_964536795.1 uncultured Planctomycetota bacterium
CGACGAGGTGGTCAGTCACCACAAGCTCATCATCCCCGGCTACGTCGCCGTCCTCAGTGGCAAGCTCGAGGAAGAGACCGGCTGGGAAATCCTGGTGGGACCCAAGGAAGCCTCGCAACTGCCCAACTACCTGCGCACGGAGTGGAAGAACTGAGGCCCAGCCGACGGGGGAGGGAGAGGCGTGAGAGACGAGAGCCAGGCACCCGGCCCCCGGGCATCCGCTGACGGTTCCCAGGCTGAGCAGGCCACCGTCACCTTCCTGCCCGACGGCATCAGCACCCAGGTCTCCCTGGGTGTGACCCTGTTGGAGGCCGCTCACCAGGCCGGCGTCTACGTCAACCAGATTTGTGGCGGCCGCCGAAGTTGTGGCAAGTGCCGGGTCATCGTGCTCGACGGTCGGGTGGAGACCGAGCACGTCGGTCTGCTCACCGGCAAGGAGCGCCGACGGGGCTACGTGCTGGCCTGCGCCAGTCGGGTCAACGGTGACGTCACCGTGATGGTGCCCGAGGAGAGCCGTCTGGGTGAGGCCCAGATCCTCCTGGACGAGGTCGGGAGCGGTCTCAGCGACGAGCAGCTCAGCCGGGCCCGTCAGCTCCTCTTTCCCTTCGAGCCCCTGGTGGTGAAGCTCTACCTGGAGCTGGAGCCGGCCACCGTCGAGAACAACCTGGCCGACCACGAGCGCCTCTACCACGGCATCCGTCACGCCCTGAGCACCGATCTGCCCATGCAGACCGGTTACCGCATCCTCCAGAGTCTCCCCCACGTGCTTCGCCGGAACGACTTCAAGGTGACGGCCACCATCGGCCACCGGGCCGGGGTCCTGGAGGTGATGCTGGTGGAACCGGGAAACACCTCCCGACGGAACTTCGGGGTGGCCGTGGACGTGGGCACCACCACCGTGGTCGCCCACCTGCTCGACCTGGCCACCGGTGAGGCCCTCTCCGCCGAGGCCACCTACAACTCCCAGATGCGCTACGGTGAGGACTACATCCAGCGCATCATCTACGCCGAGGAGCACCAGGCCTTTGCCCAGATGCAGGAGCTGGTGGTCGCTGACATCAACGGGCTCATCCAGGCCTGCGCCGACGCCGTCGGCGTCAGGACCGATGACATATTCGCCGTCATGTGCTCCGGCAACACGGCCATGCTCCACTTCCTCCTCGGGCTCGACCCCACCCGCATCCGCCGGGAACCCTACATCCCCACGGCCAACTTCGTGCCCCCTCTGCGGGCCGGGCAGGTGGGCCTGGCCGTCAACGAGCGGGGGCTGCTCTTCTCCATGCCCACCGTCGCCGCCTACGTCGGCGGCGACATCACGGCCGGGGTGCTGGCCACGCGTCTCTACGAACAGGAGGAGCTCAGTCTCTTCATCGACATCGGCACCAACGGCGAGGTGGTCCTGGGCAACCGCGACTGGCTGGTCTCGACCAGTTGCTCGGCCGGACCCGCCTTCGAGGGCAGCGGGGTGGAGCACGGGATGCGAGCGGCCGCCGGGGCCATCCAGAAGTTGGAGGTCACTCCCGAGCTGGCCGTCCGCTACCACACCATCGGCGACCAGCCTCCACGGGGGCTCTGTGGCTCCGGTCTTCTGGACACCATCGCCGAACTGCTCCTGTCCGGGGCCATCGACCGTCGGGGGAAGATCGACCCGGGCCGGGACGGGGGACGGGTGCGCGAGATCGTGGGCGGACGGGAGTTCGTCCTGGTCCCGGCCGCCGAGACGGCCACCGGTGAGGACATCACCATCAACGAGCACGACATCGCCAACCTGCTCCGTTCCAAGGCGGCCGTCTACGCCGCCATCTCCGTGCTGGTGGAGAGCCTGGACCTCAAGCCCGACGACATCCAGCGGGTCCTTCTGGCCGGCGGCTTCGGCAACTACCTGGACCCCAGCAAGGCCGTGCTCATCGGTATGCTGCCTGACGTCACCCGCGACCGGGTGACCTTCGTGGGCAACACCTCCCTGGCCGGGGCCAAGACGGCCCTGCTTTCCCGCACGGCCTACGCCCGGGCCAAGGAGATCGCCCGGCAGATGACCTACTTCGACCTGATGGGCAACGTGAAGTTCATGGACGAGTTCTCCCAGGCCAACTTCCTTCCCCACACCCACATCGAGGAGTTCCCCTCGGTGCTGGCCCAGTTGGAGGGGGTGCGAAACGGGAAAGGCCCCGGGGCCGGTGGCGAGGGGCCGACTTGATGAGAGGGCTGGCCGGCGCGCTGGTGGTGGCCGTGCTCCTGGCCGGGCCGGGGTGGGCGGCCGGGAAGGAACGGGGGAACAAGCCCTTCGCTTCCCTGCCCCAAACCCGTCCCCTGAGCGCCGAGGAGCTGGAGGCCCTGACCGACGAGATGACCCTCCGCATGACGGAGGTCCGGGAACTCGAGCTCCCCGGACCCGTGGCCAAGGCCGTCCGCACCCGCCGCGAGCTCCGGGAGCTTCTGGAATCCAAGCTGGACGAGGAGGCACCTCGTGAGGAGCTGGACCGCTGGACCGAGGCCTACGAGGCGCTGGGGCTCATCGCCGGGGGGACGGACCTCCGCAGTGTGATGGTGGCTGTCATCGGTGAGCAGCTTGCCGGCGCCTACGACACGGACAGCGAGACCGTGTACCTGGTGGTCGGTACTCCGGCCATGCTAATCCGTCCGGTGTTGGTCCACGAGCTCACCCACGCCGCTCAGGACGTGCACTTCGACCTGGACTCGCTGCCCGTCGATCAGAAGGAGAACGACGACCTGGCCCTGGCGGTCACGGCCCTGGTGGAAGGTGATGCCACGGCCGTGATGCTCGACTTTGTACTCGGACGGGACACCTCAACGCTCCCCAAGCTGCAGGAGAGGCTGGACTCGGGACCGCAGGCCGCTGGTAGTCCGGAGCTGGCCACGGCCCCGCGCTTCCTGCAGGAGGCCCTCGTCTTCCCCTACGTGGCCGGGCTGCGTCTGGTGAGTGAGCTTCGCCGGCAGGGCGGCTGGGAGCGGGTGAACGCGGCCTACGACGACTTCCCCGTCTCCACGGAGCAGGTGCTGCACCCGGAGAAGTTCTGCCGGGAAAAGGACGTGCCCCAGCGGGTGGTGTTCCCGGAGGGGTTCGCTGTCCCGGGCGAGGCCGTGCTGCTGGTGGAGAACGTCCTGGGGGAGTTCGGCGTGGGGCAACTCCTGAAGGAGTTCACCACCACGGAGGAGGCCCTGGCGGCTTCGGCCGGCTGGGACGGCGACAGCTTCCAGGTGTGGCGGAGGAGACCTCTCCCCACACCCGCACCTGAGCGGGCGGGAGAGGGTGAGGCAGGAGAGCCGGCCTGGGTCATCGTGCTCCTGACCACCTGGGACACCCCCGAGGACGCCCGGGAGTTCTACGGTGCCTACGGCCAGCTCGTGGCCAACAAGTACCGCGAGAACGAGGAGCTGGCGGGGGAAGAGTCGGGCCGTCGGCGGTGGCGGACCGAGCGGGACCTGGTGGAGCTGGTGCTCCGGGGGAACGACGTGTTGGTGGTGGAGGGGCTTCGGGAAGAGGAGCGGGAAAGTCTATGGCGGTCACTGCTGGACTATGGTAAAAGCGAGTTTTGCTTGCCCGTTGCTGAAGCTGCGGCGAGCGACTGAAGGACACCGAGGCGACGGAGGAGTGAGGAGGCACTGGCCTGGAGGAAAGGACAGCGGATGGACGTACCGGACGTGAAGGAACAGTGGAACGCCGGGGTCAACGAACTGACCCTGGGGGCGACAGCGGCCGAGGGCGGAACCCGGACCTCCACCGTCACCATCGGCGGAGAGCGGACGGTCCCCTTCATGAAGATGGACGGACAGGTTGGTCACCGTTCTGTCATCGCCATGGACGTGCTGGACGTGGAGCCCGAGGGCTGGCCTGAGCCCCTGCTCAAGCAGTATAAGGACGTTGTAGGCGACCCGGCCGCCTGGGCCCAGAAGTGCGTCCAGGAGTGTCAGGCCGACCTCATCTGCATGAAGCTGGAAGGCGTGGCCGTGGACCGCGGGGACAAGGGTCCGGATGAGGCCGTGGCCGTGGTCCGCTCGGTGCTCGAGGCGGTGGGTGTGCCCCTCATCGTCTGGGGGTCGGAGGACTGGGAGAAAGACGCCGAGGTGATGCCCAAGGTCTCCGAGGCCCTCAAGGGGGAAAACGCCCTACTGGGCGTGGTCGACGAGGAGCACTACAAGACCCTGACGGCCGTGTGCATCGCCGACAACCACTCCCTCATCTCCCTGGCCCCGCTGGACATCAACATCGCCAAGCAGGTCAACATCCTGGTCTCCGACATGGGGTTCCCCCTGGAGCGCATCGTCATGTTCCAGACCACCGGGGCCCTGGGCTACGGCATCGAGTACGCCTACAGCATCCAGGAGCGGGAACGACTGGCCGCCCTGGGTGGCGACAGGATGATGGCCATGCCCGTCATCTGTGACGTGGGTTACGAGGCCTGGCGGACCAAGGAGGCCAAGACCCCTACCGACGATAACCCCACCTGGGGTGACCAGGAAGAGCGAGGCATTCTCTGGGAAACCATCACGGCGGCGACGCTGCTGCAATCGGGGTGCGACATCGTGCGCATGCGTCACCCGGCGGCCGTGGCCACCGTCAGGGGGATGCTCGACGGGCTCTTTCCAGGGGAGTGAGCGAGGACTGAACCACTGAGAGACCCGGGCCTGGCCCGGGCGCACTGGAGGAAAGGAGACTGCTCGTGATCGCCATCGGCGAGCGCATCAACGGGATGTTCACCGACGTCAAGAAGGCCATTCTGGAGAAGGACGCATCGGTCATTCACGACCTGGCCAGGAGACAGACCGAAGCCGGAGCCAAGTTCCTGGACTGTAACGTCGGCACCGCCGCCGCCGACCAGGAAGCCGCCATGCGCTGGCTGGTCACCGAAATCCAGAACGCCGTCGATACCCCCATCGCTGTCGACAGTCAGAAGCTCGACGTGGTCAAGGCCGGGGTCGAGGTCTGCGATTCCCCCGTGATGATCAACTCCGTCTCCGGCGACCCCGACAAGCTGGGCACCTACATCACCTACGCCCTGGAGAAGGACGCCGCCCTCCTGGCGCTGACCATGGACCGCCGGGGTGTCCCCCAGGACGTGAACACCCGCATCGAAATCGCGGCCACCGTCGTCACTACGGCCATGGAGATGGGCCTGCCCATGGAAAGGCTCTACATCGACACCATCATCATCCCCGTCAACGTGGCCCAGGATCAGCCGGCCAAGCTCCTGGAGGTCATCCAGCAGATGCACATGCTGGCCGACCCACCTCCCCACTTCGTCATCGGCCTCTCCAACATCTCCCAGGGGACCGGCGAACGGCCGCTCATCAACCGCACCTTCCTGGTGATGGCTGCAGCCGTCGGCCTGGACGCGGCCATCGTTGACGTTCTCGACACCGAGCTGATGGACGCCTGGATCACGGCCGAGATGGTGCTCAACAAGCAGATCTACTCCGACTCCTTCCTCAAGGCCGGTCGGATGACGTAGGTGCCCGGGTGCCGCGCCGGCCACGCTGACGCGACTCCGGTGAAGACGTGAGTGGGCCTCCTGAGTCGCGGCCGGGGAGGGACCGATGAGGCGCCGTCTGGCTGTATGGAGGGGTGCGGTTCTGGCCCTTCTGCTGACGGTTGCCGTCGGTGCGTTCCTGGC
>CAZIBA010000049.1:5643-8972 GCA_964536795.1 uncultured Planctomycetota bacterium
CCGCCGACCCCACCAGCGGCCTGGAAACCGTCCGCACCCGCTTCTACCGCATCCACACCGACCTGCCCGCCGACGAGGCCGGTGACGTCGCCAGGTTCCTGGACCAGATGTTCCTGGTCTACTCCCGCATCTTGCCCTACACGGAGCGCTCCCCGGCCCCGCTGGACGTCTACGTCTTCCGCCCCCGCGAACGATTCGTCGCCTACGCCGAGAGCGAGGACATCGAGGGGGTGCAGCAGTGGCAGGGCTTCTTCAACCGGAGGCGCGGGGCCATTGCCGGCCACGGCAGTGGTCGCGACCTGAGGAAGGTGCTGGCCCGCGAAGGCACCCATCAGTTCGTCCATAGGGTCAGCAAGCCAGGTCGAAGGCCCCCGATGTGGTTCCACCAGGGCTTGGCCACCTACCTGGGGGAGGCCTCCTGGGAGGGGGGCGAGGTCGCGCTGGGCGCTGTCAAACCCAGATGGCTGAAGGAGTTGGCGACGGCCAGGGAGCGTGGCCAGTTCGTCTCACTCGTCGAACTCCTCGAGACGGACCGGGCGAAGGAGTTTACCCTCCTGCATTACGCTGAGACCTGGTCCCTCGTCCACTTCCTCCTGCAGGGCAACCAGGGACGGAACGGAGACGTCCTCAACCGCTACTTCGTCCTCACCCAGGAGGGCGGGGATTCTGTTGAGGCCCTCGCCGAGGCCTTCCGAGCTCCCCTGGACAGGGCGCAGGCGGCCTGGATCGAGTACGTCGACGAGCTCCTTGCCAAGCGGCCCGCCGATCCGACCCAGGGGTTGAGCACCGTGGGCACGCGCTTCTATTCGATCCATACCGACCTGCCCGCGGAGGAGGCCGACGACGTCGCCAGGTTCATGGACGAGATGTTCGTGGTCTACTCCCGCGTCTTCCGCTACAAGGGGCGCCCCCCGGCGCCGCTGGACGTCTACATCTTCCGCACCCGCGAGGCGTTCATCGCCTACGGCCAACGCGAGGCCGTCGAGGGGATCGAGCGGAAGGGGGCCTTTTTCAGCGAAAGTCGCAACGCCATAGTCTGTTACGGCAGCGGGCCCCGCCTGAGGAAGACGCTGGCCCACGAAGGCAACCATCAGTTCGTCTACCTGGTCACCAAGCCGGGGCGACGGCCACCGTCGTGGTTCCTGGAAGGCCTGGCGACCTACTTCGAGACGGCTTCCTGGGAGGGAGGCAAACTCACGCTGGGAGCCCTGAACTCCAGACGCCTGACCGTGCTGGCGAAGGCGAAGGAGCGTGGCGAGTTCATCCCGCTTCGGCAACTCCTCGTGGCGAAGGAGTTCATCCCCGTTACCGAAGAGGAGGACGCCGGTGAGCTTGTCGCCCTGCGTTACGCTGAGGCCTGGTCTTTCGTGCATTTCCTCTTCGAGGCCGACGGCGGCCGAAACGCCGACGTCCTCAACCGCTACTTCATACTCATTCAGCAGGACGTCGACCCGGTGGAGGCCTTTCGTCGAGCCTTCCGCGCGCCCGTGGAGAAGATCGAGGAGGCCTGGCAGACCTACGTGCGGGAGCTTCTTGAGCAGGGCATTCCTGAAAGGGAGCACCAACCACCCGCGCCGACGCACTCAGAACGCTCCTCCGGTCGGTGAGGGTGTACGCCCGAGGCCCTCAACTTCTTGTCAGCAAGGGAGTTAAGGCGCGACCGCCGGCGCCTGGAGCGTGTTGAGTTTCTGGGCCAGGCGGGACTCGGTTCGGCTGGCTGCGTTGGCGTGGATGACGCCCTTGGCCGCGGCTTTCTTGTGGAGCTTGACGGCCTCGCGGAACTGGGTGGTGGCTGCTTCCCGGTCGCCGGTGGCCAGCGCGGCCAGGAACTTCTTCCGCTGGGTCTTGAGGCCGGCCTTGATGGAGCGGTTGTGGAGATTCCGCTTCAGGTTCTGTTGCAGTCGCTTCTTGGCTGACTTGCTGTGTGCCATTCAGTTGAACTCCCGTCGGAAAGTCCCAGGTCGGCAAGTCGCAGGTCACACGTCAGCAGACCTGCGACCTCCCCGACTCGTAGCCTTCTCGCTTACGTCGCTTGGGGTTCGGACCCCCTACCCTTGTAGACGGTTTCCAGCTTCTGGGCCACATCCCTGAAGGTGATGTCCCGTTCGTAGATCTTCTCGTACTGGGTCTGGGCCTCGCCTGGCTTCCCCATCTCCTCGTAGGCGACCCCCAGGTTGTACAGCAGCTCCTTGGTCCAGTCGCCGAAACCCTCCACCTTGCCCAGGGCTTCCTCGAACCGACGCACGGCCAGGTCGTACATCCCCTTGCGCATGAAGCACAGGCCCATGTAGCTGGAGGCCCGGAGCATATGCCGGGGATCGCTCTGGGCCTGCTGGAACTCGGCGATGGCTTGGTCGTACTGCTGGTCCTCGAAGTGCATAACGCCCAGGCGGGTGCGGAGACCCATATCGGTGGGGTGGGCCTTGACCCGACTGGTCAGGTCCTCGATGCCCACCTGAATGCGGCGGACCTCCAGGTCGGCCAACTCCTGCTTGAGGGCCGTGTCGTCTGGCTTGGCCTGAAGCTGTTCCTTGGCCCGTCGGATTTCCCCCTGAATCCGTTCGAGCTTCAGGTCGCCCAGCCGGTCCACGGCGTCGAAGCTCATGGGGTTGACCTTTTTGGCCTTGTGGTAGGCCGCTTCGGCTTCGTCGTAGCGGTTGGCCTGACGCAGCAGGTCGCCCAGACGGATGTAGTGACTGGAGATGTTGGGCTCCCGTTCGGTCCGCTCCTGCTGACGGGTGATGGCTACGTCCAGGTCGGAGGTCGAGTGGACCAGTGTCCGTTCCTCCTCCAGGCGCTGGGCTTCGTCGACGTCCTTGACCACGTCGCGGTAGGTGGTGCTGGATTCCCAGCCACCCTTGGCGATGGCTCCCTGGGCGGCGAGCTGCTTGTTCTCCCTGTTGGCCTCCACGTCGTGGGGGTCCAGTTTCAGCAGCTCCTCGAAGCGCTGCAGGGCCTTGTCCACCTCGTTCTTGAGCTTGTAGAGACGGCCGAGCTGTCGGAGCACCTCTTTCCGCTGCGGGTCGAGGTCGTGGGTGGCCTCGTACTCGGTGATGGCTGCGCCGTCGTAGCCCCGCTTGGCCAAGGCGGAGGCCAGGACCTCACGCACGGCCACGTTGTTCGGGTTGACACTCAGGTGACGGTCGGCCAGACTGATGGCCTTTCTGGTCAGGCCCAGCAGAGCGAACAGCTTGACCAGCAGTGTGGCGAAAAGCCCGCTCAGGGCGCTCTGCTTCGTCCGCTTGAGTTCAAGTCGGCGGATGGCCGTGGCCCTCAGATACCGCCGGGCCTCTACCTGACTGGGATCGCGCTCCAGTACCTTGAGAAAC
>CAZIBA010000050.1:0-2701 GCA_964536795.1 uncultured Planctomycetota bacterium
GTAGAGACTCGCCCCTTCACCGTAGCCCTCCATTCGCCGTACGCCGGCCAGCAGCGGACGGTCGCATTCGACCACCAGCTTCCGCACGGCAGCATCCAGCTCCAGGGTCTGGTCGGCGGAGTAGAAGCGGTCCGTGTGGTAGGCACCAGGCAACATGGTCTCGGGCCAGATTATCAGGTCGGGGTCCTGCTCGAGGGATTGCAGTGACAGCTCCCGGTGCGTCTCGAAAACCTCCCGGTCCTCTCTTGGCCTGAACTTCAGGGACTGAGCGATGTTCCCCTGAATGAGGGCCACCCGCGGACCGTCCGTCACCTTCACCTGCCTCAGGCGGACGTACCCATAGAGCACCGCGCCCAGCAGGGCCAGCCCGACCGTCAGGCAGGACACCGTCAGCCTGCGCTTCCCCCGGCGCCACGCTCCCCCCGGTCCGCTCGGCTGCAAGGCCAGCCAGAGGGCGTCGGCGACCAGGCCGTTCACGGCCGCCACCAGGACACTGACCCCATAGGCCCCGGCCACGTCGGCCATCTGGATGAGGGGAAGGTTCAGGTAGAGGCTGTGACCCAGGTAGAACCAGACGAAGCCCGTGAGCAGAAAGGAGCGCAGGTACTCCAAGGACACCCAGACCAAGGGCACCGTGAGCGCGGCCGGGAGGGAGAGCGTCCGGTCCATCAGCTTCCAGGCGGTCAGAAAAACGGGCGGGTAGAAGGAGAGGTAGAGTCCCAGCGAGAGCAGTGCTGCCAGGCTCGCGTGCCGAAGCCAGAAGACGGAGACGACTCCGAAGAGAATGCCCAGGAGCCAGCCGTGCAGCGCCAGCTTGCGGACACCCGCGGACCTGGCCGCCAGCACCATGGGCACCAGGGCCACCCAGACCGGGAAGCCGTCGGCCCGGACGTAAGGCGGAAAGGAGAAGTTGAGAAGCAGGAAGGAGAGCGCCAACAGCAAGGCCAGGTGTGGATCGGTGAGCCTGGTGGGAGTGGCTGGACCCTCGTCGGGGGAGGGGGGGTTGGTGGTCGGCTTCACCGGGGGTGCTCCTCCGGGGGAGCCGCCCTCAGGGGCGCCCCCGGGCGGACGGCGCTCAGCGGGAGCACCTGAACCAGGTCCCCGCGTTCGGTCGGCAGCGCGTGGGGTGGCAGATAGATGAGGCAGGTGGACTGGAGGAAATCGCTCGTCGACGGGCGCCCCGGCTCACCCAGCGGCCGGGCGGCCAGCCAAGTCGACCGGAGACACGGCAGGCGGGAACGAGAAGGGCCTTGTCTTCAGTCATGGGGAGGTCGGCGTCGGCCGGGAGCTGCCAGGTCGGGGCAGGGGGGACGCCGGAAAAGGCGGCCAAGGCGAAGCCGAGCACCAGGCCCTGCATTAGGAAAGCCGAACAGGCCTCGGCCGGGAGGAAGAGCACCAGACACCGGTGACGGAGCAGGGCGGCAGTGTTTCCCCCGGGCCGGCACAGGAGGCCTTCGAAGAGCGTCCGCGAGCCCAGCTTCCCTCCCGCCTCCAGCACCGAAGCCGCGGCCGCCTCACCGGACACCACGCAGAGGAGGTCCAGCACCACACCCTTGGCCACGGCTTCGAAGAGGGGAGCATCGTCGGCGAAGACGCCCAGGTCGTCCACCCGGGCGCCCCAAGCGACCAGCTCACTTCGGAGTTGCAGCAGTGAGGGCCTGAGGTCCTCATCACTTCGCCTGGCCGCACCCAGTAAGGCGACGCGAACGGGTCGGCGGACCAGCACCTCCGTCAGGCCCGCCCCGGCCAGCAGGCCCAGGTGCAGGGGGCCGAGTCTGGTCCCCGCCGGGAGCGTTGTCGCTCCCCCCGGCTGGTCCTCTCTGCTCAGGGGAACGTCCTGGGCCAGAATCCTTCCGGGCAGGCCGGGCTCCACGGGAACCGTCTGTGTCCCCACCGGTTCGACGTGCTCGGCGATGGCGCGCAGGGCCTCGGGAAGCTCAAGCGTGCGCTCCCCCTCCAGGGGGAACCGCTCCTCCAACTCACTGAATGCGTCCTCGTAGCGACGGGCCATAATGCTCACCCCGTCCCGCTGTCGGGAGGCTGTTCGCCGGCTCCTCCGCCGGTCCGTTGGCCGCCTTCAGGCCGGCGGATCTCTCCAACGACAAGGTCTGCCACCTGGTCAACGCTCTTGTCGCTGGTATCTACCACCAGGTCGTAGTGGCGGCGCTCCCTGGCGTCGATGCAGTAGTACATCTGGTAGCGCTTGCGGTCGCTCGCCTCGCGCGCGTGGTCGGCCCGAGCCACCTCGTCGACCGTTCCGTAGGGACGTTCAGCTTGTTTTTTGGGTTGTCGGGTGTGGTAGATGCGTTTCGCGTTTATCTGAGCGTCCACCTCCAGGCGAACCTTGAAGGAGTGGGGGATGAAGTGGAAACCCAGTCGGCTGTCGATGACGAAATCGTCCTCCTCACGGCCCAGACGGGCCTGGTACTCGTCCGGCTCCCGGTCGGTTTCGTCGGTGGTTTCGCCCAGCCGGTTGTACTCCTGAAGAGTCATACCGCGCTCGTGGGCGACGCGTCGGCGCAGCTCGCCTATGGAGTAGTGCCTGAGTCCCAATCGACGGGCCAGCTCCCTGGCCACCGAGCTCTTCCCGGAACCGGGAGCTCCGGAAATCGTGATAATCACCAGATTCTCCGGTGACAGCGGACACGAAAGGACCATACAATGGGGTGAAGATAGCCGCCCGGCCACGGACGGGCAAGGC
>CAZIBA010000050.1:2711-8893 GCA_964536795.1 uncultured Planctomycetota bacterium
GAGGTCGCCTGCTCGTCTGGTTGCTGCAATAGGGGGCCACTTTTTCGCTTGACTGCCTGCTCCTTTAGATGATAATGATTGTTACAAGGGAGAGGTTTCCCGGTTTCTGTGTTCCTGGCGGAAAGGAGCTGTGAATGGGTGAGAAATCGATTCGGGGGACGCGCACGGAGCACAACCTGATGGCCGCCTTCGCCGGTGAGAGCCAGGCCCGCAACCGTTACACCTACTCGGCCGAGACCGCTCGCAAGGAGGGCTACAGGCAGATCGGGGCCATCTTTGAGGAGACGGCCTGGAACGAGCGGGCCCACGCCGAGCGGTTCTTCTCCTTCCTGGAGGGGCCGGTCACCGTCAACGCCACCTACCCGGCTCCCCTGGGTGACCTGAAGGCTTGTCTGGAGATGGCCATCGCCGGTGAGCACGAAGAGGCGACTGAGCTCTATCCCACCTTCGCCAGGGTTGCAGAGGAAGAGGGCTTCCCCCAGATTGCCACCTGCTTCACCGAGATCGGCGAGGTAGAAGAGGAGCACGAGAAGCGCTACAGCAGGCTCCTGGCCAACCTGACTGAGGGCAAGGTCTTCAAGAAGGACAAGGTGGTGCGCTGGAAGTGTCAGAACTGCGGTTACGTCCACGAGGGCGAGAGCGCCCCGGCCACCTGCCCGGCCTGCCTCTACCCCCAGAAGTACTACGAACTCTGGACTGAGCCCTACTGAGGCATCGTCGCTCGAAGGAACAGAAAAGCCCCACGGGCGGCATCGTCCGTCCGTGGGGCTTTTCTCTTACCGTTCGGCGGTCTGCCTTCGATCCAGGAAGTCGTTGATGCGCTGCTGGAGCCAGCGCTTCTCCTGGGTCGAGAGGAGGAAGCCGAAGGCCAGCATCCCACCTTCGTAGCGGAGGCCCAATGGGGTCCAGGACGGGGGCGCCTGGCGTACCCCGGCGGGTCCCTCCGCCTCAGGGGGTTGGAACTCGACCTGGGTCCTTGACGGGAGGGGAAGCGTCTGTTCCCGGCCGAAGAACAGTAGCTTCCGACGTTTCTCCACCACGCCTTCGGCAAAGGTGAGTTCCAGGGGACTCCTCAAGTAGCTGAGACCCCCGGCGACGACTGTGAGAATGAGCAGCCCGACAGGAATGAGAATGAGGACGAGCCCGCCCCCGGAGTGGAGTGCGACTATGGTAAACAGCGTGATGCCAGCGAGCCAAATGAGCCCGAACACACCCACAAAGATCAGGATCGCCGTTCCGGCGCCCGTGGAGGTTATGGGCGGAACGACTACTCGCAGTTCTTCCCCGTTCTCTTCGACCTGCACGTTCGTGCCAACAGGTCTGGACACGGTCTTCGCACTCTGTGTGGAGGCGACGAGATCGCGAAGCAGATAGACCTGGCTGCAGTCGGGACACTTGGCCAGCCCCAGGGACATGCTGAGCAGGCCCCCCGCCAGCGCGCGGCCGCACCCCGGACAGAAAACCCCGCTCTCCGGAATCGCCGCCGCCGACAAGCTCACCCCCAGCGTCCCGTTGATGACAGCCACTAACCAGGCCTTCTCATCGTCGGTGAGGAAGGAGCCGAACTTCACCTCTCTCGTGCCCGTGCTGACGGAGCAGGCGTAGACCGGTCGATCGTTCTGCTCGTAGGCCTCGGCGAGCCCGGCGACGGCCCCGGGCTCCAGGGGGTAGCGGCGTAGACGGCCCAGGCCGAAGAGCTCCTTCTTCACCGCCACCTGACCCCCTCCCACGTGCACCAACGTCTTGCCGGATACGGAGAACAGAGCTGCCACCAGGAAGCCGATGCCCACGGCCCAGAAGATCGCGAAGAACGACACCAGGAACAACGGTTGCTCCCAGAAGCCCCCCGAGGCCACGAAGCCAGCGGTCACCGTGAACGTTATCAGGTTCCACACCAAGGCGAAGAAGACCGTAAACTTGCTCCTCCGAGAGGGTATGTAGAGCGTGACCTCGTCCGCTCTCCCGTGCTGGACGACGATCTTGGTCTCCTCAGGGGGCCGTGGCTCCGCCTCCTCGGCGAGGGTGACCCCCGGTATCACCTCTTCAAGAGAGAAGGTCCGGTCGCACGAGGGGCAGGTTCCCTGCCCACCCGTCAGCGAGACGTTCTCGGTCGGTATCTCCGACCCGCAGTCCGGACAGTACAGCTTCACAAGGGGTTCCCTTTCCCCGGCCGTCTACGGTTCGCCGACCCAGGTGGTGACCTCCTCCACGGCCTTTCGCGGCGGGGCGTTGCCTTCGCCGGCTGGGTACCCCAGACCGATGCCGTCCACGACCTCGACGCCCTTCGGGATGCCGAGCCTGTCTCTCCACTTGGCCATCCGGTTGAGGAGGACCGTCCAGCCGAAGTAGCAGCTTCCCACCCCCAGGTCGTGAGCGGCCAGCATCAGGTTCATGGCCGCCAGGGTGCAGTCCTTGGTGTAGGTGGTGGAGGAGCCCCGGTCGGCAGCCGTGAGCACCAGTACGGGAGCACCGTTGAATAGGGCAGGGCGGAGGCTGCGAAAGACCCGGCGGCCCTTCTCCCCCTTGAACCGACTCACGAAAAGCTTGAGCACTGGCAATAGCTTCTTGAGCTTCATCCCGTACTCGTAGAGGTCGGCTTCCAGCTCGCTCAGGAGCGCCCGGTCGCTGATGACCCAGAAGCGCGCTGGCTGAAGGTTCTGTCCCGAGGGCGCCCACAGCGCCGCTCTCAGGGCCTGCTCGATGAGCTCCTTGGGGACGAGGGTGTCGGCGAACTGCTTCACGCTCCGTCGTGTCTGGATTGCTTCAATGAGTTCCATTGGCGGGTCTCCTCTCGACTGGGTTCAACCCCCTCGCACGAACCACACGGGGCTGGACCAGGCCATCTCCCCGTCGGCCTGGAGGACGCGGAGGTAGTACCACTCCCGGTCACACCGACCAGCCTCACGGTCCGTGACCGTCCTCCGGAAGACGAACTGCCCTGGCTCAAATGCCGCCAGGACGTCATTGTTCTTCAGCACCTCCACCCGCTCCACCAGCGCCGTACCTGCCACCAGGAAGGAGACCCTTCGGGGACCCCGCCGGGCCGTGGTAACCACACTCCCCATCTCGTGACCGGACACCCTGAAGTCCAACAGGATGCGGTCGCCCGTGCTGGCGTAGGTCTGCCGGGCGACCAGCGCGTCGAACAGGGCCTTTCGGGTGAGCCTATGTGCCCGGGCAGCGGTCAGTCCGCCCCTGAGCGCCATGTGCTCGTCGGTCGAGTTCTTGGGGAACTCCTGGAGCTTGAGCAGACTCCCGCAGGGGACGCCGTGATGGTCGCTCCCGGCGATGGCGCCCAGGCGAAGGCCTCGGGCCAGGGCGTCCTGGTAGTAGATGCCCGGTCGCCGGGCAATGACTGGTCGGGGGCCGTCGTAGCTTTCGGAGTTGCCGTGGGTGGAATAAACCTCGCAGGTGACCAAGGGCAGCCCATCGAAAAGCGACCAGTCGCTCAGGCCCATGCTGTCGATGGCGTAGGCCGTGTGGTGCGGGACGACGATGCCCTTGAGCTTTCGAAGTCGCTGAAGCAGCTCGGGGGAACGGGGCCCGCTCACCGGTTCAGGCACCTGGGCCAGGGAGTCGCCGGTGAGGTAGTAGTAGTTGACGTGGCTGCTTCCGCCCTCACCGTCCTGGAACGCTCGCTCGTGACCCAGCAGCGTGACGAAGCGTCCGGGCCGGTTGAAGGAGTCGGCCCATCGGCAGGTCTCCTGCCAGATTTCAGTAGACCCCGGGCCGTGGTCGGTCACCGCGGCGAAGTCCAGCAGGGCCACGTCGCGGGCGTACCGGTAGTGCTCCTCGGAGGAGGTGGCGCCGTCGGAGAGGAGCGAATGGCAGTGGGGGTCGCCCCAGAAAAGGCGATGACGGGGCCGACGGGACACCAGGAAGGGGTTGGACACGCCCCAGAGACCGCTTCGCCGATCCTCCAGCCGCAGGTAATACACGCCTGGCCCCGGTGCCCGCAGGCGTGTGCTACCCTTGCCTCGCCGCAGCACCAGCGCGCTTGGGTGCTGGCGGATCCGACGTTCTGCGTCGAGGAGCAGTACGTCCACCGCGTCGCTGTCGTGCTCGGTGAGGTTGGCGTACCTGTCGAGGGCCACGGCCTTGAGCTCAACGGACCGTCCCGCAACGGCCGCGCTGGGCACCACGGCAAAAAGGTGGCTGGGCCGACCGGCCCCAGGTTGGACTATCAAGAGGGCGTCGGAGTCCTGATAGCATTCCAGGGCCCGCGCTCCCATGGCCCGGTACTGGCGGGAGTAGAACTCGGAGACCCGTCGGCGGGCGCCGTCGTAGATGAGCACCGGGAACCGGGAGCTGATGGCCACGACGGGGGCCAGGGCCCCGTAGCTCCCTCCCTCGGTATCGCCGTAGGTGACGGTGAGCTCCTGACCCGGTGAGAGCCTGCCTGAAGTGACGTAGCAGCTCACCACGTGGAAGCGGAAGGAGAAGCGCTCTGCGAACGGGGGCATCGGGCTCACCGCCCAGCGCAGCTCCACCCCGGCCGGGGCCCGTGCAGCGACGTAGCCCGGGGCCGTGGGGTCGCCTGACTGGGGTACGGTCCAGGACACCTCCGGCTTGTCGCTCCGGAAGACGATCTCCAGTCCACCTCCCCGGCCTATGGCTCGCCGGCCACACCGAAGTGTGAAGGTGAGGGTGTTCGGCTCGCCAGCTCGCACCGGTCGCTGGGCCGAGAGGGTCACCCGGGCGTCGCTCGTGCTCACAACGAAGGTCCTCGGAGTAATCCGTCTTCACCCACCCTTCGACGTGGCTCAGGGTGGCCTGAGCAATTGACCTCGTCGAAGGCCACTGGCTGCCCTGAAGTATAGAGAACTCCTCGGAAGTGGGCAACTCTCGGATGAGGGGACACGGCCCCGTCGCTGGCGTGCGTGGCCTCGTCACGACCCCAATGGTCGGTGAAGGACGGCCTGCACTGGTGCGCCGTCCAGACCGACAAGCCGGAGAGGCAGGCAGATCAGCTCATACCACCCCGCCTCGACGTGTGTATCAGTAGTCGTCGCCCTGGTAGACGAAGGGCCAGCCCTTGGGGAAGAGGATGTCCAGCGCTGGTTTGACTTCGGGGGGGATGACAACACCCTTTCTCGGAGCGATCTCCTCTACTGAGTAGTAGCCGGTAAGCAGTCCGGAGAGCCAGCGTCGGGGTACGCGCACACGAGACCCTGCGCCTGGGCCGCCGGTGCGCACTGCGTTCTTGGTCAGCTTGAAGCCGACGGCCCCGCTCTCGGTTGTCAGCGTGAACCGGGTGCCGGCACGGTGTGTCCCGGTTTCGGTCCATCGCTTTGTGAAAAGCGGCTCGAGTTTTTGCATCAGGGCCGGGAAGTTCACAATCAGCATGAGCGGACCACCGGTGGACCCAGTTCGTATGGCAAACTCACAGTCCACGTGCTGTCTGAGGAAAACGGCCAGCGGATCGTCCCAAGGAAGCCGCCAGAACGAGATCTCCTTGGCCTCCCGCCGTTTCGCCTCCCGGACGATGGCGCCGAGGGCGACTCGGCAACTCTCCTCATCCTGCTTCACGATGACCTCGCGAATCCCGCATTCGTTGCCGTGGGCGATCGTGACATAGCCGCAGAACCGGCCGCGCTGATCGAGGATGACCTTTGGTGAGGAGAAGAGCCAGGTTTTGGCTCCCGGGCCGATGAGCCAGTTCCACACCGTGTCGTCACGAACCGCTGAGGCAATGCGATTTTCCGTCGCCTTTTCGTAGAGCCGCTGGACGTTGGGAAGGTCCTCTTTGGACATGCGCCGAAGCCTGCCAACACGTGCCTCCTTTCGCGCCCTCTCCCGCTGCAACTTCACTCCGCACCGGGCCAGGAAGGGGTAGTAGCCGAAGCGGTGATAGAAGTTGGGGATTCCCTGGAGGTAGGCGACGAGGATTCCGCGCCCTTCCATGTACCGGGTAGCGTCCTCCATGGCCAGCGAGGCGAAGTTCCGCTTGCGGTAGTGATCGTGTGTTGCCACCGGGCCCACGGTCATGGCCGGCACGGTGACGGGACCAAACCGGATCAGGCGCGGGCCCAGGACTACGGCGCTGACCACCCGACCGTCGGCGACGACCACCCGCGTATGCTCAGGATCGAAGACGGGCCTCTGCCAGAGGCTCCTGAGCATGTGGCGTTCCAGTCCCTCGGACCTGGCAAAGGCGCGCGTGATGGTCTCGAGGGCCTGGG
>CAZIBA010000051.1:0-3993 GCA_964536795.1 uncultured Planctomycetota bacterium
GGCGCAGGGCGTGATGGGCGGGATGGTGCTCTGCAGCGGGCCCCAGGCCCCTTCTTGGCGAAGGCGGGCCAGGTTGGGGAGCAGCCCCTCCTCGATGAGAGGGTCGATGACGGAGAAAGTGGCTCCGTCCAGTCCCAGGATGACCACGCGTCCCACGCTACGCCTCTTTTCTGCTTCCGGTGAGGTTCCCGAGCGAGCACAGCTTTCTGAGCCGGGACCAGGCGGCCCGGCGGTAATGCCAGACGAAACCGACCAGCTCCCGCCAGCGGCCGTTGGCCCGGTACACGTGAAGGTAGCCCACCCCCTGCAGCCACTCCAGTTGTCGTCGGCTGAGGGTCTCCAGCTCCAGGGCGTTTCCGAACTGCTTGCCGAAGTCGGCCCAGTCGTCGGAGAGCAGGCGGTAGCCACCGTCGCCCCGGCCGGCCATCTGGGCCACCTCGGTGCCCGGGTAGGGGACCATGATGCCGAAGACGACCAGGTGGGGGTTGAGGCTGGCGGCGAAGTGGATGGTGTCCCAGGCCGTGTCCCTGGTCTCGTGGGGATGACCGAGGATGAAGAGGGCCCCCGTCCTGATGCCTACCTCCTTGGCCCAGCCCACGGCGCGTTCTATCTGGGGGAGGGTGATGCCCTTCCCGGTGGCCTCGAGGATGCGCGGGTTGCCCGACTCGCAGCCAAAGGACACGTAACTGCAGCCCGCCTCCCTCATCTTCTCCAGCAGCTCCCGGGTGACCAGGTCGGCCCGGGTGCTGGTCTGCCAGCGCAGCTTCTCGGGGAAGCCCCGCTCGATCATCAGCTCCAGCAGACGGAAGGCCCGTCGCCGGTCGGCCCCGAAGACGTCGTCGGAGAAGTGCACCTCGCGGGCCTGCCTCTCATCGACGAGCACCCTTAGGTACTCCAGCAGGCGCTCCGGGCTCAGACTGCGCAGCTTCCGGCCCATGGCCCGGGCGCAGAAGTTGCAGCGGTAGGGACAGCCCCGGGCCGTGGCCAGGTGGTAGAAGGGCGTGGGGGGAAAGAGGTCCCAGGCCGGGATGGGAAGGGCGTCCAGGTCCGTGATGTGGCCCCGGGGCTCGTTGAGCACGATGCGCTCGTCCTCCCGCCAGGCCAGGCCTTTGACCTGACCCAGGGCGCCGTCGCCCCGGAGGGCCGCCAGCAGCTCGGCGAAGGTGTACTCGCCCTCTCCGACGACCGCGAAGTCGAGCTGGGGGAAGCGCTCCAGAGTCTCCCGGGGCAGGGCCGTCGCGTGCACCCCACCCAGGGCCACGGGCGCCTTTGCCAGTCGTCCCTTGATGCCCTGGGCCACCCGCGCGGCCTGGGGCACCTCGTGGGTCATGGCCGAGAGGCCCCAGACGTCGCCACTTCGGCAGGCCTCCTCTACCGTCTCCTCGAGGGAGAGGCGCTGGAGCTTGGCGTCGATGACGCGCACCTGCTCGCCCCGCTCCCGCAGGTAGGCGGCCAGGCAGGCGATGCCCGGGTGGGGGTAGTCGGGAAGGTCGGCGTCCTCCACGAAGCGGAAGGGAGGCGGACTGACGAGGACCACTTCCATGTAGCAGCCTCTGTATCGGTTACAGGAACCATCGACCGCCGGACCGCTCGCAGCCCGAGGTCCGCAAAGCAACGAAAAGGAACAGGTCGCCCACGGTCCTATTATGTCCGGCCCCGGACGCGGGCGTCAAGGCTTCCGGGATGGGGCAGGCAGCCCGCCGGTCGGCGGGGACAAGGGGCTTAAGCCCCTTGCCTCTCTGAAACCTTCAGCGGCTGCCCGTTCCTGCCTGGTGCCCGTCCCCCCTACGGGACTTGCTTACCCACAAATCTGGCGCACACCCGGGGCGGGTCACCGTCGGCGGGCGAAGACGAGCATGCGGTAGCGCCCGCCTACCAGGCCGCTGAGCCGATCGACGACGTGGGTGGCCACCCGGACGGGCCAGGGCACCTTGGTCCGCAGCCACCTGCCCAGGTGGGCGGAGAAGCCCTGGCGGGCGAGGGCCTGGAAAGCTGCGTGGGAAAGCATCCGGTCGAGGCTGGCAGGTGTGAAGTAGGTGTTGTGCTTCTCGCTGTAGAGGAGGGGCAGGATGCCCTTGACCCGTCCCAGAGTGACTCGGTAGGCGAGATGGGCCGCCTTGTGGAAGAGGCTGGAGCAGTTGGGGGTACAGAGGACCAGGGCGCCCCCGGGCCTGGTGATGCGGGCGATCTCACGCAGGCTTGCCTTGGGGTCGTCGAAGTGCTCGATGACGTCCCAGAGTGCCACTGCGTCGAAGGACCCGTCCTGAAAGCCGGCCTCCTCCAGCGTCCCGCAGAACACCTCGAGGCCGAAGCTTCCACGGGCGAGCTCGACGGCCCGCTGGGAGATCTCCACGCCGTGGGGGTTCCAGCCCTCCCGCCGGGCCAGCTCCAGGAAGAGACCGCTGGAGCAGCCCACGTCGAGCATCCTGCCGGTTACGCCCTCTGCCTTGAGCCAGGCGAGGGCCCGGCGAAAGAGCTGCACCTCGGGGCTTTGCTCGTCGAAGTCGGCCGACCAGCCCCGCACCAGGGGGCCCTCCCAGAACTCCTCGCTGTCGTAGAAGGAGCGGGAGGCGTCGGTGGAGTAGAGTTGGCTGGAGTAGAGGAGACCACACTCCGGGCACTTGAGGACCTTCCGCCTGAGGCAAGGGGCTGAAGCCCCTTGTCCTGAACTTGGCCGTGTCCCAGGGTCGTCGGGAAGGACATAGAGCGACGTGGGGTTCACAGCGTCACAGAGCGGACAGGGCCGCAAGGGTTCCCCTCTCATGCGCGTCCGTCCCACCAGTAGGTGCGGAACTCCTCCATGGCCGAGCAGAGGGCGTCCACGTTGGCGGGTGCGGTGGGTGGGTAGATGCCACAGATGAGTTCCAGGCCGCCTTCGGGGGAGCCCAGTTTGCGCACCTCCTCCTCGATAAGTTCCCGGATCTCCCTTGGAGTGCCGAAGGGGACGATGGTCTGACGGTCCACGTCCAGACGGATGCAGACCCGTCCCTTGAGCTCGCGGGCCAGTTCATCTATGCCGTTACAGAGGTCCTGGGGGTTGATGATGGAAACGCCCGAGGCCAGGACGTCGTTCATGATGTCCATGAGGTAGCCGTCACTGTGAAGCATCACCTCGACACCGGCCTCCCGACAGGGCCCGAAGAGGGCCACGTAGCCGGGCTGGATGTATCGACGGAAGTACCTGGGGCCGATCATGGAGGCGATCTGGGTGCCCAGGTCGTCGCCGAAGCTGATACCGTCCACCCCCATGGCAAGCCACTGGTCCACGATGGTGAGGTTGTGCTCCAGCAGCATCTGGCAGAGCCGGTCCAGCCTGGGCTCACCCTGGGCCACGTCCATCATGAAGTTTTCGAAGCCGCGCAGGTAGTAGAGACGCATGAAAAGGAAGCCGTGGGGCACGGAACCCCAGGTCATCCGTCCCTCCTCCTTTGCCTGGGCCACGTGTCTGCGGGCCCCCTCCCAGTCGGCCGGGGCCCGGTCGCCGGTGACCAGGGGGTCGGGCGGGGTGTAGGAGTCCAGGGCGGCCCAGTCGGCCAACGGGCTTTCGACCACGACCCCTTCGATACCGTCGATCTCGCTCTTCCACACGCAGTTCCAGGCGTCGGTGAAGAGCTTCCCGGCCCGGTGGGCGGGGCCGGGGTCCATCCGGTCGAAGTCGCGCTGGCCCTTCTTGAAGCCGGGGAAGAGGACCGAGTGTCGAGCGCACACCTCCTCCATCTCGTCCCGCCATTGGAGCCAGGAGGCCGTGGAGATGGCAACGGCGCAGGGGATCCACTCCGGCCCCTGAAAGCGGGCGTTACGCAGGTAGTTCTCTCGCTCGCTCAAAGCCATGTGTACGTGGGCCTCCTACCTCTTCCAGTGTCGCAGTGGGGTGGCCTTGGTGACGCCCAACAGCAGGGCGGGGAGCTTCTGCTCGGCCAGTTCCTCGTCGTACTGGAAGAGGACGAAGCCGTCGGCCCCCAACTCCCTGGTCAGTTGAATCTGCTCGATGAG
>CAZIBA010000051.1:4003-8804 GCA_964536795.1 uncultured Planctomycetota bacterium
TCGCATCGGGAAGCCGGAAGGCCCCGATGCCGATGTAGAGAGGCACCCGAGGCCCCTCGGCGGCCACCTCCCTGATGACGCCGACCTGCTGGGTGACCTTGGTGCGCAGGTCGTCGACGTCGGTGGTGTAGTCCATCGGGCAGACGAAGTCCAGGTAGCCCTCCCGGAGCCAGAGCACCGTGTCCTGACCGACGTACTGGCGGTGCTTGACCCAGTCGTTGAAGACGGCCGCCGAGATGGCGATGTCGGGCTTGATCCTGTGGGCCTCCTCGCTGACCGCGCGCACCAGACGGGTGACCTGCTCCCGACGCCAGTCCTGGAACCGCTCGGTGAGGTCGCCTCCCCGGACGTCGCGGGGCCACTGCTTAACGGTGAGGCCCGTGTCCTTCTGGAAGCGCCGTCGGCAGCCCTCACAGTAGCAGGCCCGGTCGTGGGGGTAGCGGATGTAGTCGAAGTGGAAGCCGTCGATCGAATAGTTCTTGATGACCTCCATGATGGAGTCGAACTCGAGTTTGAAGTTGTCGGGATGGCTGGGGCAGAGCCAGTCCACGTCTTCGCCGTCGAAGGTCTTCTGAGTGCGGCCCTGCGAACGCATCCGCTCGACGAACTCCCCGGGCGCGCGGCTCAGGTTGTAGTTCACCTTCCAGACGTGCACCTGCACGCCGAACTTCTTCCCGGCCTCGACGCACTGGGCTATCTGGTCGCCCCGCTCGGCCACGGCGGGGTCCACGGGAAGCACCTTGCTCTCGTAGTAGGCCAGGCCTCCCCAGAGCATGTTGGGGATGCAGGTCGAGAAGTTGTTCTCGGCCAGCACCTTCATCGACCGCTCCCAGCCTCCCTCGCCCAGACCGAAGGCGGTGTGGATCCACACCGCCCGGAACTCGTCCTTCTTCGTGGCCTGGGATGCGTAGAACGCCTTGTCCGCAGCTTCGATGGCCATGGTCAGAGTCTCCAAGGCAAGACCGAAATCTTCCTGTTTGACGGCTTCGTCGGCCCGGGCGGTGAGCTGGTCCGCCCAGTCCAGGTACTGACGCTCCTCGGGTGACCTCTCATCCGCGAAGGTTGGTGATATCAGGCGGGCCCGCCTCCGGTCGAACTCGGCCCGTGCTTCCCGGCAGAGCACCGGCGCGATCTCGGGGGCCAACTGAACCAGCAGCGCGGCCAGCAACTGGCTCTTGCTGGCCACGTCCCCGCCGATGAGTACGTGGGACACGTAGGCGCCGTGCGGAGAAAGCGCCAGCCCGCAGTACCCCGTGTCTTTCCCGGCCTCATCCAGCCACCGGCCGACCACGCGGGTGGTGGGCTCGGTCGGCTCGACGACGTAGATGTTCCAGGAGTTCTGGAGGATGCTCTTCGGCGCGCCCGCCAGGCGACCGGCAAAGGCGATGCGGTGGAACTGACCGGGGTACTCAGCACGCTGATGACGAACGCGACGCAGGCCCAGCAGCTTGCCGAGGCGGTCGCTGAGCGGATAGAAGACGACGAGCTTGCCGCCGGCCTCCACGAAGGTCTCCACCTGCTCCAGTTCCCCGTCGCTCAGCCTGGAGTTGTAGGGGAGGACGACCACCCGGGCGTCGGCGAAGCCGTCCCGCTCCGCCTCCTCATCGGTCATGCTCTGGTAGGGAATCCTCAGGCGCTCCATACACTGGGCCACGGTGTCGTGGTAGACCCGCGTGGACCGTGCCTCGCTGGGCGCCTCCTTGGCCGTCAGGGTCCCGCGCACCAAGACCACGGGCTCATCAGCTCCCCACAGAGCAGCGGCCAGCACCACGACCAAAGCCAAACTCCACCCCGCGCTCCGTCCCACCTCGCACAACACAGGCCCACTCCTCCTCTGCCCTTCCGGTCATTCTGCTGAGATGGTAGTCGTGAGCTCCGGCCGCGTCAAGGCTGCCCGTTCGGCCAACTCTCTCTTGATGGTGGTGCCGTGGCCGGGTACAATCCTGGCCGAAGGAGCAAGGTCTCTTCTTCCCCCTTCTGTGACGGAGGCGTGCTATGGCGATCGTGGACGTGGGCAAGGACCTGTCTCAGTTCTCGGCGGAGCCGCCGCCGAACATCTTGAGCTTCCTCTTCATTCACCACTCCTGCGGGAGCAATCTGCTCCGGGACGGGCTCACGGAGCTGCTTACGGCCAGCAACTACGAGGTGCACGAAGCGGGCTACGGTGACTCCATCGGCGAGCACACCGATCCGGGCGACTTCATCAAGACCTTCTGCGAGCAGTACGACGAGGTGAAGGGCTGGGACCTCCCCGCTGGAAGGGAGCACGACGTCATCATGTTCAAGTCCTGCTACCCGGCCTGCAACGTCGAGTCGGACGAGATGCTCCAGCAGTACAAGGACTCATACGCGCCCATCCTCGAGGTGTTCGAGCAGCACCCCGAGAAGCTCTTCGTGCCCATGTCGCCGCCGCCGCTCAGTCCCAAGTGGGACGGCTTCCAGGCCGACCGCGCCAGGCGGGCCCGGGCCTTCGCCGATTGGCTGAAGAACGAGTACGGGACCGGCGTAGCCAACGTCATCTCCTTCGACCTGTTTGGCGCTATCGCCGACCCCCAGACCAACGGCACCCGCGAGGACTTCCAGCGGGCCGACCGTCCCGGTGACAGCCATCCCAACGAGGCAGCCAACCGCGCCGCCGCCCAGGCCTTCATCCCCTTCATCAACCGGGCCGTGCGCGCAGCCGGCGTCGTGAAGTAGAAGGAACGAGCTCCACAGAAGACCGGGGCCCAGAATCCGATGAGGAAACTGGGCCCCGGCTTCTCTTGCTCAGAGCTTGCGGGCCAGGTTCCGGCCGAACTGACGCAGACGCTCGCGGTCCTCAGGCGAAGCATCCGGTCCCCGCCAGAGCGAGAGCGGTGCGCCGGCCTTGACCGCTGGTCCCGGCACGGGCGCCCGTCCGCCCAGGTCGCTCAAGACGCGCTCCAGGCTGCGGACTGTCGCCTTGCCCCCGAAGGAGGAGTTCACGCTGAAGGCGCCCACCACCTTCCCCTCCAGCGCACGCGGGGCCAGGCCGACCAGCCACTTGGCGATGGGCCCCGCCACCCCGGAGAAAAACACCTTCATCGACCCGGCCCAGCAGGGCGAACCGACGGCGATGAGGTCGTAAGCCTCGAGGTCCACGGCCACCATTGCCGTGGCCAGCTTCAGGTCAGACTCGACTCCCTCTTCGGTGAGGCCCGAGGCGACGTCCTCAGCGGCCTGTCTCGTGTGGCCCGTCTTGGTGTGGTAGACGATGAGGGCCCGGCTCACTTTGAGCTCCTTTCCTCGGCGTTCTGTAGCTCCCGTCGCTCAGTACTTGAGGGCAAAGTCCACCAGGTCTGTCAGCTTGGCCGTGGCCAGGCAGAGCACCGTATCGGCCCCGCCGTAATACATCCGCACGGTGCCGTCCTCCATGACCAGGGCGGCGTTGACGAAGCAGACGTTGGGGACGTCACCGGTACGCTCGTAGGGCTCTCGGGGAGCCATGATGTAGGCATCGGGTCGGCGGACCACCCGGGAGGGGTCTTCGAGATCAAGCAGCACCACTCCCAGACGGTAGACCATACCCCCGGCCGTGTTCTTCACGCCGTGGTAGATTTCCAGCCAACCCTCGTCGGTCCTGATGGGTGGTGCGCCGGCCCCCACCTTCCAGCCGTCCCAGTTGAAGGGACGGGCCGCCAACACCGCCCGGTAGTTCCCCCAGTGGATGAGGTCGGGGGACGTCGCCGACCAGATGTTCGAGCGCTGCTCGTTGCTGGTGAATGGGCGGTCCAGGCGCCAGTAGACCCCACCTATCTTCTCCGGGAAGAGGACGACGTTCCGGTTGTTGGGCTCGGTGAGGATGGCCACCTTCTCAAAGGTCTCGAAGTCCGAGGTCTGTGCCAGTGAGCATTGCACCCCGAAGTCGTTCTCGATGCAGTAGGCGACGTAGTACGTGTCCCCAATCCGGGTGAGGCGTGGGTCGTACCACGCCCCCTCGTAGGTGAGCCAGGGCTCCTCCTCGGGCACCAGCACCTCCCGGAGCACGGTGAAGCTGATGCCGTCCTCGCTCTCGGCCAGCAGGAGGTGGGTGAGCCCGTCCTTCATCTCGACCCGCAGGATGGCCATGTACTTCCCCTGGTACCTGGCCACGGCCGAGTTGAAGACCGAGTTGGCCCCGGGAATGTCTGCGGGCGTCAGGATGGGGTTGCCTTCGTAACGCGTCACGATATCCGGGACGTCCATGGCTGCCTCCCTTGGTTGCTCGGTCTCCGGCCGGGAAACTCCCGCGCAGACCCTTGCCTGGCCGACCCCCGTAGTGTACTCAGTAGCCTGAGCTCGTGCCAGAGGGAGCTCGGAGGCCGGGCAGGCTACCCTCTGTATTGGGACTCCCTCTCCCTATGGGAGAGGGCGGGGTGAGGGGATGAAGAGGCAGGCAAGGAGAACGTGAATGAGGCTTGGCGGACCGGTGCATGAGACGTTCGACGATGCCGGAGGATGGGTGGAGGCGCTGCGGAAGCTGGGCTATCGCGCAGCCTACTGCCCGCTGACCAAGGAGGCGACAGACGATGAGGTCTGTGCTTACGTCGAGGCGGCCCGCGCTGCTGACATCGTCATAGCCGAGGTCGGTGCCTGGCAGAATAACCCCGTGAGTCCCGACGAGGAGGTCCGAAAGCAGGGCATCGCGGGCTGCCAGGAGCAGTTGGCGTTGGCCGACAGGGTGGGGGCGCGGTGCTGTGTGAACGTGGCCGGTTCGCGCGGCGAGCGCTGGGCCGGTCCCCACCCCGAGAACCTCACCGAGGAGGCATTTGACCTCATCGTCGAATCGGTGCGGGCCATCATC
>CAZIBA010000052.1:0-8747 GCA_964536795.1 uncultured Planctomycetota bacterium
AGCAGCGAGCGTATCCCTTCCGGTGCTCCGCACACACCTTGAGCAAGCTCAAGGTCTGCCACCCACAACACCCCAAAACTGGGGATGACGCAGGGTGGACGAGCGCCCGGCGACCGGAGCTTAGAGAAGCCACCAGGACCCCCCGTCCCTTGGAGAGACGGGTCCTGACGGAGGTCCTCAGTACTCGATCACGTCGCTGAGGCGGGAGATGCTGATGACCTTGTCGGCCCGCACGATGACGTTGTGACGGTTCTTCTTGACGCCGTACTTGCGGGCCTCCAGCAGGTAGACCTCTTTGGTGGTGCGGGTCTCGTTGGCGTCGTGGACGTCGGCGTCCTCCAGGCGGATGGACCACTCGTCCACCTCGGCCAGCATACCGATGTAGAGGTAAGGGCTGTCGGTGTCCAGCACCACGTCCTCGCCTTCCAGCTCGCGGAGTCGCGCGGCCGCGCCCTCCATATCGGTTCCTTTCGTAAGCTTTCCGGTCACGGTCTCGCCCCCTGCACTGGCCGGCCCTCCGGCACGAGGACGAGACAGGCAACAGCTCTCGCCCGCCGACCTCCTGCACGATCGGCGGCTTCCCGTTGCCCGTTGCCGCAGCCGTCTGTTATTCTGCCTGCGGACACACCGGCTGGTCAAGGCCAAAGAACGGTTGCCAGGCTGCCAGTACCGGTGCTTGTGGGCCAGCCACGAACGTGACCCAAACCACGAGGAGGACTCAAGCTGATGGAGCGAACGAGACCTGTGCTTATCCCCCAACCCAAGGAGGTCACCTACCGCCGGGGGCAGTTCGCCCTGGGAAGAGGCCTCCGGGTAAGCCTTCTCGGAGGCGGAGAGCTGGAGCAGCAGGCCCCCGTCGGGCTGCTTCTCGCCGAGCTCTCTGAGCTGGCGGGAGGCGAACTCAAGGTCCAGACCACCGCCAAACCGGCCGGCCAACCGTATTCGCTTCGACTGGGCCGAGCGGCCGACCACGCCCCTGTGCGCAGGTCGGCCAGGCAGCTCCCTCAGGAAGGCTACGAGCTCCGGGTCACGCCCGGGGGCCTGTCAGTCGTCGGCCGGGACCTGGCCGGTCTCTGCTACGGAGTGGCCACGCTGCGGCAACTGGCCGCCGGCGGCCGGCGGGTGCCCTGCGTGACCGTGCGGGACTGGCCGGAGCTCTCCCTTCGGGGCATTCATTTCGACCTGAAGGGGGTGATGCCGACGTTCCCGGCCCTTATGGACGCCCTCCTGCAGATGTCGCGGCTGAAGCTGAACTGCATCCTGCTGGAGTACGAGGACAAGTTCCCCTGGAGTGAGGAGACGGGCCTGGCCTCGCCGCTGGCCTTGAGCAGACGTCGGCTTGGCCGGTTCCTGCAGGAAACGCGGGCGCGACACATCCGCGTCATCCCCCTCGTCCAGACCCTGGGTCACGCCGAGATGGTGCTGCATCACCGCCGCTATGCCCACCTGAGAGAGCTGCGGGACCGGTACTACCAGTACTGCCCGAGCAACCCCGGCTCGCTGAAGCTGGTCAAGCGTCTCATCGACGAGGTGGCGGAGTTCCACGGGGAGGAGCCCCTCTTCCACGTGGGGGCCGACGAGGCCTGGCTGCTGGGGAGCTGCCCACGATGCGAGCGTGCGGTCAGAAAGGTGGGCAAGAACGGGCTCTACCTCAAGCATATGAGACCGGTCTGGGAGCACGTCTTCTCCCTGGGCAAACGTCCGGTAACGTGGGACGATATGCTCCGGCACTTCACCCTCAAGGAGCTGGGGCGGGTGCCCCGGGACGTCATCCTGATGTACTGGCTCTACAACCGGTTTGAACCCGACGTGACCACCAACTTCCCCCACCTCCCCCGCTACCTCAAGCACGGTTTCGAGGTCGTGGGGGCGTCGGCGGCAAAGGGGGCCGACGGACACCTGGCCAACGTACCGAACTTCGACCGCCGACTGCGCAACGTCTTCGCCTGGGCCGATGTGGCCCGTCGGCGGAAGCTCACCGGCGTGGTCTCGCCGGCCTGGTCGCGCGACACCTACCTCCTCCCCCCCTGCGAGCCCTTCGAGACCATGTGGCTGACCGTCGCCGGCTCGGCCGAGGCCTACTGGACCGGTCGGCCCCCCTCCCCCGGTGCCCTGGTCCAGGCCTTCCTCCGTCTGGGAGGCGGCCGCGCGAACGAGGAACTGATTGGGGCTCTACTCCATCTGGAGCGCGGCCGATATGACAAAGTGGCAGGGCTCCTGCGGGCCCGGGCCGGATCGGGCGCTCCGTGGGCCGACTACTGGCGACTCCTCTCGGTCCTCTATGAGCTTGAGACCTGGATGGGCCGCCGAGAGGGGGTCGAAAGGGACGTGCTGCACTCGTTGCCACTGCTGGAGGCGGGTCGCCTGTCGCCTCACTCGAGAAAGGGGCTCAGCGACCGTATCCGGCAGGTCGTTGCGTCAGGTCGTGCGCTCAGGCTAAGCCTGAAGAGGGAGTTGCGGAAGACGCTGCCCGCAGCGGAGGTGGAGGAGTTCGTGGCCAGCCGACTGGACGGCTACCTGGTCCTGCTCCAGGGCTTGGCTGAGGCGGCCCGGTGAGGGCCTCTGGAGGGGCGGAGAAAACTCACGTAAATTTCTGAAAAATGGCCCTATCGGGTTGCGAAACCGCGGTTTTGGTGTATAATAACTGTGACGAGGGAAAGGCTGAAGCTGCTCCGGTGGGTTCAGCCGAGCTTTGTCCTCGATAAAGGCAGGTCGGCCGAAAGACCGGCTTCGCAAAGCGACAGGACCTACAGCCCGTTGAAGTGGGCTACGGTGGCCTGGCTGCCGAAAGGATGAAGCAGTGCAGAGTGCCCGCAGGCTCAAGAGAGAGGTTTGCGGAGTCGCGGCTGCGAACCGCAAGGTTCGGGTTGTGTCCGCAGACGAGGTTGAGCAGGCGGGCTTTCTTTTTGGGCGTTTGAGGAGGTCGGGGATGACAGGCGTGAGGGGCCCGGCGAGAGCGCAGGCGGGCTTCACCTTGCTGGAGCTGATGGTTGCCGTGGTGGTCATCGTGGTGGCCTTCTTCGGACTGCTGCTGGCGCTGCACTACGGGAGCGTCCTCAACGAGACGGCCCGCCAACTCCAGAGCGCCCACGAGGGCGCACGTCGAGCTATGGAGGCGGTTCGCGCCTACGAGTTTTCCTTTGCCTACCGGTGCTTCAACGAGGACATCAGTGACGACCCCAATTACGAAGGGTGGGCCCAGCAGAACATCAGCCCTCTCAACGAAGTGTACCCACGGGGGGAGGGCATTCCGCCGTTGATGGCCTTGACCGACAACCTGGGCAACAACTTCGTCATCGACGGGCTTCGTCCCCGGTCCACCGACCCCGACGGTGCGGTGGGCCGGATCGTCTTCCCCGAGGCCCTGCAGGGCGCCAGCACAGTCCTCTCGGAGCAGGGACAGGACCCGTTTCTCGGGATCCTCGACATGAACGGCAACGGGGCGACCAACGACCTCAACGTCTCCAACGACTACACACTGCTTCCGCTGACGGTGCTGGTGGAGTGGGAGGGCCTGTTCGGTGAAGAGCGGGAGGTCCGGCTGGACACCGTTGTGAGCACCCACCTGCGATGAGGAGTTTTGTCATGTTGAAGGACGCGACGGCCCGGGCTCACGGCCACCGACGCGTGGGACTCCACGGCCGGTTCCTCCGTAGCCAGACGGGCTTCTCGCTTCTGGAGACTATGATCGCGTCCATCATTCTGACCATCCTCCTGATGGCCTTGATGGTCGTGATGGTGCAGGGGCAGAACGCGTTCAACAGCCTGGCCGTGCGCTCCTGCACGCAAATGCGGGTTCAGAACGCCATCGACAAGATGGTCCACGAGCTGCGTGGAACGGGAGCAGGAACGGTCTGTACCGGTTCTCCGCTGGACTTCTTCGTCCAGGGACAGACCTACGACAACGTCAGCTTCCGACCGGTGGATGGCGTCTCGGGTGGCGCCATTGTTTGGGGGAACCTGATCAGCTTCCGCTTCGACTACGACCCGGGTGAGGGTGATAGCCTGGGAGTGGATGACGACGGTGACGATCTGGTGGACGAGGGCCGGCTGGTTCGCAGTGAGGCGGGCTCCGATATCGTCCTCGCTTCCGACGTCACCGCGCTCGGCTTCACCATGAATGCCGGGCAACTGTGCATCCAACTGACTATCAGCTCCCTGGATGAGAAGAGTTACGTTCATTCGTTCTCCGGGGTCTCATCTGTTTCATTTCGTAATCAATAGCGTCCAGGGCTAACTCAGTTCGGAGCAAGTAGGAGGATGGGACGATGCGACACAGGATTGACTCGCAGCGGGGTACGGTGTTGATGGTGGCCATGATCCTGGTGCTCTTGATGACCGGGCTGGCCGTGGCGTACGTGGCCGTGACCGGGAGCCAGGCCGTCAACACCTACACCAGTTACAAGAGTGACCGGTCCCTTTACATGGCTGAGGCCGGCCTGGCCCAGGCCGTTGAGCAAGTGGCAAGTGGAGGTGACGGCTTCCTTCAGGGACAGTTCGCCGGGGGCACCTTTTTCACTTGGGTTGACGCCCTGAGCTCCACCGAGGAGGGAATCAACTGTCAGGCCTCCTGCGTCGAGACCAGCAGGGCCGTGCAGGCAGTGACCAACTCGGGGGTGCACCCCATCTTCAACCACGCCATCTTTGCCGGGGACTCTTCCGACGACCCCAGCTACGAGATGCTCTTCGGGGGCGAGGGAGACCAGGGCGACGTGATTTCCGGTGACGTCTACAGTGGTGAGGACCTGACCCGCGAGGGCGACGCCTCCGTGGATGGCACCCTCCGGGCCGAGGGTGACATTACCGGGGGCATCGGTGAGCAGGTAACTCTGCCCATCCCCGACCTGTCAGCAATGGACTACCCCAACAACAACGACATCAACGTGACCGAGGCCTTTGACGAGGAAGGCTACTGGACGCAGTTCGACTACACGAGAAGCTACTATGGGGGTAGCTACGGCGGCTACTTGGTGCCCGAGAGCAACCCCGCTCACATCTTCATGAAGAACCCCAACCATCGAGACCCGGAGAACAACTCCACCGTCGGTGACGACTACTACCTGGAGGACTACTACGCCGGGTACCCGGGTACCTACAACACACCTGTCACCGTCAGCCCCGACGGCAACGACAAGGTCTACTTCATCCAGGGGAACTTCTGGATCAACGGACACCCGACCTTCGACTACGTCATCACCACCCCCGACGTGCACATGACGATCGTCGTCGAAGGTGACGTTTATGTCTCTGACAACTTTTGCTTCTCCGACGCAGAGGGCAGTGGCCTGGCCATCATCGCCATCAAGGCGCCCGGCGACCCCGATGGCCTGAACAGCGGCAACGTCCACATCGGCGACCCCATCTTCGGCACCATCGAGGAGATCAACGTCTTCCTCTACGCCGAAAACACCTTCTTCGACAACAACCTGGATGAGGATGGTTCCTACGAGTTCACCATCAACGGCATCATGAGCGCCGGCGACCACCTCAGCATCAACCGCGACTACGAAGGCGGAGGTTACTACGAGTATCAGCGGATAGGTGGAAGGTGGCGGCTAGTGTGGGTCCCCGGTGGCACCGTCCACTCGCGGATGAACGTCCGCCTCGACACCCGAATCTTCACCGGTGACCTGCAACTGCCCGGCCTGCCTCAGCAGAACCCCGGTGGTGACACCATGGTCATCATCGCCTGGCGGGAGATAACACCTCAGTAACCAGGCCGCGACCTGGGAGAAGCAGTGTGACCGGTGGGGCCACTTGATGTCGGCAGGGAGTGGCCCCGCTGGTCCTGCCCTTTCCGGTCCTAAGCCGGAGAAGGAGACCCATGAGCCAAGTGCGTCCGTTCACTCACCGGGCCGCCCCGGTCATCTTGCTGGGCGCGGCCTTGCTCGTGCTCTGCTGGCTGACCGCGGCAGCTCAGGCCGACGTCGTTTATCTGAAGAACGGCAGCAGTTTCGAGGGCCGTATCGTGGAGGAGAACGAAGAGCAGGTGCTGTTGGAGACCGACGCCGGCAGGTTGTACCTGAACCGTCGGGATATCGAGCGCATCGAAAAGAAGAGCTTCGAGCAGGTCGAGATCCGACCTGCTGAACCGACCCAGAGACCCGAGCCGGCACGCGCACCCGCAGAGACGGCTGCCAGTCAACCCGGGCCCACCGAGCCCGGAACCCCGACCGAGGCCGGGGAGGCCCCCCAGCTCGCCTTCAACGAGCTGCAGGACCTCGAGCTCCAGCGAAGCGACCGCTGGATGCGGCT
Organism: uncultured Planctomycetota bacterium; assembly: GCA_964536795.1. GTDB lineage: Bacteria > Planctomycetota > DG-23 > CBDVDV01 > CBDVDV01 > CAZIBA01. Next base: position 6,256 of record CAZIBA010000052.1, read on the forward strand.
CCTCGTTCCCCCCGGGTCCTCTCGTCCGGGCACGGGGGAAGCTACAACCGAGGACCTCAAGCACCGGGGGTACGATCACACCGTGCTCGAGCCACTCCCCCGCAACGCCGGCTACCGTATCACCAACGAGGACGTACTGCTCCGCTACAGCCTGAAACTGCGGGAGTTCAGCGTCCTGGAAGTGGCGGTTGACCGGAAGTTTCAGCCCGTCAGGTATTCCGTGGAGTTCCTTTCTCGCCGGGACCACACGCGGGTGGAAGGTGAGAGGAAGGGCGACAAGCTGGTCGTCACGACGACCAAGGAAGCGGGGCGCCAACAGACGCGGGAACTGCCCTACCCGACGGGATACCTGGTGCTGGAGGGGTGCCTACGTCAGTTCCTTGCCTCCGGCGACCTCAAGGTGGGGGTCAAACAGCAGTACAAACTGTTCGACCTCTTCGCTTCCGAGCCCGGTGTGGACCAGTTGGAGGTGCTCCGGGAGGAGACCATCCCGGTCCAGGGCCGCAGGACCAACACCTTCGTGGTGAGCGTCAAGAGCCACTTCGCCGACACCCCAGCGGCGGAGATCCTGTACTGGATAGCCCCTCCCCAGGGACCTCGCCCTGGACGCATCGTCCGGGTTGGACCTCCCGATGCCTCCATGCGCTACGAACTGGCCTCTGAAGACGAGGCCACCGTCCTGGTGGCCGACGTCGTCCGTGACCTGGGCGTCCGCGGCCGGCTCTTCGGGGCCGTGGAGAAACCCGAGGAGGAGGAAACGGAGGAGGCGGAGTAGCTCCCGTCGCCGGGGCCGCCTACCGCGGTCTGGGGGCGCGGCCCACGGACCGGTCCCCTACGACGGGCCGGGGAGTTGGTGCGACCGTCTCGGTCGGCGCCGGGGCCTCCAGGATCTGTCGGGCCAACCGGAAAGTCCCGGAGATCACCCGCATCCGGGCCCGGTAGTTGGTGTGGTAGCCCGTTTTCCGGGTGGTGTACTGCCGGTAGACCACGACCTCCACGTCCTCCTCGGATGAGTACTCCAGCATGTCCTTGCCCACCCGGCCCACACCCCCCAGACGCTCCCTCAGACCGAAGCCCTGCTTGGCCAGCAGCACGCAGTAGAGGTAGGGGTAGGCCTGGCCCACCCGGTTGATGGACAACTGGATTTGGACACCCAGGAACTCCTCCGGCGCATCGTCGAAGCGCACCTGCAGCCGGGCGTCCCGGGGAAGTTGACGCTCCTGCTCCGGCTTGGGAAGGCCGCGCTTTCTGCGTGGGGACTTGGAGGGCTTCCTGCTGGCGACCTCCAGTTGGGGCACCAGTGTCAGCCCGGCGCTGGAAAGCCCGCTGACGTACTCCGACGCCTCCAGCAGGCACTTGACCTTGATGAGCAGCTCGTCGGGCTCCCAGGCGCTCAGGAACCCACTCAGCCAGATGGGCAGCACGAGGGCGACGGCATCGAGCAGCCAGAGCTTCTGGCCGTCGGTGATGCTCCACTCCGTCAGCTCGAAGAGGAAGTGGAGGCCGGCGAGGGGGCTCAGGTCGCCCTTCTTCCCCAACGCTCCGCCCACCCACAGTACCACGACAGCCGTCGCCAGGAACGTCAGTGCACCCGGCCAGGAGGTCAGGTTGAACACGCTCCAGGACCAGCGCCGGGCCCTCCGGCCCACCTCCACCACCCGGTTGAACTCATCCAGCGTCACCTGCTCCCAGCGCCGAGGACCCCGGAGGCTGGGCTTATTGTGGATGCCCCGCGTGGCCCCCATCAGCGCCCCGACCAGCACCAGAAGCCACCCCACCCACACCGAAGCCAGCACCTGCACCGCCAGCCCGAAGCAGAGGCAGCCGGCGATGAGCGCCAAGCGGGTGAAGTACTCCAGGTTCAGCGGGATGAGGAAGCGCACCGGGCTCTCCCTCTCACGGTCGGGTTGGTAGAACCTAACCACGGGCCTTCACCTCGCACAGCTCGTCGTAGCCCACGCTGTTCCAGTAGATGGGACAGGCCCCGTCGCAGATCTCGAAGAGGTCGCACGATTGGCAGACGTCGTGAGCGTAGCGCTTCTCCTGGTAGAACCGCGCCCGCTCGCCCGACCAGACTTCCTCGAAGGGCTGTTCCAGCAGGTTGCCCACCGGTTCGGCCAGGCTGCTGCACGGGAGCACGTCACCGTTGGGGGCCACGGAGAGCAGCCCGTCGCACGCTGCACATCCCTTGCCCCCCAGGCCCTCGGCCACGGGGTTGAAGATGCAGTAGGGTGTAGGCGAGTACCACAGGAAGCGCACCCCCAACCGACGGGCCGCCCGCTTCACCCCCAGAACCACCTCACCTATCTCACTGTACTTCACCCACAGGCCCTCCGCCCCCGGACCGGCCGAGCCGCAGGGGATGACCATGTTCATCGAGAACCGGTCCAGCCCCAGTGACCGCACCAGCCGGGGAAGCTCCACCAGCTCTCTTAGGTTCCGTCGGTTGGCCGTGGTGTTGCTGTGGACCGTCACCCCCGCGCCGCGGAGGT